>JALWRJ010000430.1 GCA_026994125.1 Cyclobacteriaceae bacterium
TCGGGATATACGGCAATGGTATCGAAATAGTTTAGTGTAATATCGGGCAACCCAAAGGTAAGTTGCACAGCTGTGCCTGAAATTAATGCCACCATTTCATCGGTAATTTCGGTAAGCCCTCCTTTGGGTACAAACTCTTTGGTTAGTATAAACCTGACCATTTTTTTAGTAAAAATAGCCTTGCTTTGGTGAGGTAGTTTTTGGTAAAAGCTATGATGCTTTAGCAATATAAGCTTATACTCCAGTTTTAGTTCCTCATCGGCTTTTAGGTTAAAAATTAATGAGTCTATCCAGGTGTGATTTATTACCACAAAAATAAATCCGAGGAAGCCCAATAGTAGAATAGTGCCAAACACCAGGGTTATGGGGTATTAATTTTGCGTAGTATATCGGTAAGCGAAGTATTTTTCTCCAGGGTTTCGCGCACTTTGTTTATTGGTACTCGTTCCTGTGCCATGGTATCGCGGTTTCGGATGGTTACGGTATTATCCTCCAGGGTTTGGTGGTCTATGGTAACACAATATGGGGTACCAATGGCATCTTGCCTGCGATAGCGTTTGCCAATGGCGTCTTTTTCATCGTACTGCGTGGTAAAATCGAACTTAAGTTCGTTAATGATAGCTCTTGCTTTATCGGGCAGGCCATCTTTTTTGGTAAGGGGCAGTACGGCCACCTTTGTGGGCGCCAGGGCAGGGGGCAGGCTAAGCACTACACGCTCAGATCCGTCTTCCAGAGTTTCTTCGGTATAGGAAGCTGCAAGCACTGCCAAAAACATACGGTCGAGCCCAATGGAGGTTTCTACCACATAGGGCGTGTAGTTTTTGTTTTCTTGTGGGTCAAAAAATTGCAGTTTTTTACCTGAGTATTTTTCGTGGGCACTTAAATCGAAATCGGTACGCGAATGGATGCCTTCAAGTTCCTTAAAACCCATGGGGAAGTCAAATTCAATATCGGCAGCTGCATTGGCATAGTGGGCCAGGTTAAGGTGGTCGTGAAACCGGTACTTAGCATTGCCCAAGCCCAGGGCTTTATGCCACTGCATACGCTGTTTTTTCCATGCTTTATACCAGTTAAGTTCTTCACCGGGTTTTACAAAAAACTGCATTTCCATTTGTTCGAACTCTCGCATCCTAAAAATAAACTGGCGTGCAATAATTTCGTTTCGGAAAGCTTTACCAATTTGGGCAATCCCAAAGGGCAGTTTCATTCGGCCGGTTTTCTGCACATTTAAGTAGTTTACAAATATCCCTTGGGCTGTTTCGGGGCGCAAATAAATGGTGCTGGCATCGCCTGCCACCGAACCCAACTCGGTTGAAAACATGAGATTAAATTGCCTTACCTCTGTCCAGTTTTTTGAACCCGATACCGGGCAGGCTATTTCCAGCTCTTCAATTAAGGCTTTAAAATCATCGAAATTTTGGTTTTCAATGGCGGACTGCATTCTTTTTTCGATAGCCGCTATTTTTTCTTTGTACCCCAACACCCGGGCATTGGTGCGCATAAATTCGTTTTTGTTAAAAGCCTCGCCAAAGCGTTTGGCTGCTTTGCCCACTTCTTTAGTTATTTTGGTTTCAATTTTGGCCAGGTAGTCTTCTACCAGCACATCGGCACGGTAACGTTTTTTAGAATCCTTATTGTCAATCAGGGGGTCGTTAAAGGCATCTACATGGCCCGAGGCCTTCCAGGTAGTGGGGTGCATAAAAATGGCGGCATCCAGGCCCACAATATTTTCGTTTAGCTGCACCATGGCCTTCCACCAGTACTGTTTAATATTATTTTTAAGCTCTACACCATTTTGGCCATAATCGTAAGTGGCCGAAAGCCCGTCATAAATTTCGCTTGAAGGAAACACAAAACCGTATTCTTTTGCATGAGATACGATTTTCTTTAAAAGATTGTCATCATTTTTTGCCATAGCCGCAAAGGTAAGGATATAGAGTTATGATGGGAAATGTGTGGCAGGAAATATGAAAAACGAATTGGTTTGCTTGGTTAAGGCAGTTTTTCTATCCAAAGTTTACCGGTATGGCTAAGGTGCCAAACTTGGGTGCTGTCCAGCGTATGAACTACTTGTAACTGATACCAGGTGGGCTGTGCCCAGAGTTGCCATACTAAGCCTTGGTTTAGTTGATAATCTATAGGTTGAGGAAGTTCTTTGCTGGTTTGGGTAAATCTGTGTTGCTTAATAAATAAATTGCGCTGAAACCGGTGAATAGCATACATCCACTGCCTGAGTTTTTCTGAAGTAGTATCAATAGCAGCAAGTTCGGCCGGTTGTGTGTTGCCTGGGTGTAAGTAAACCAGCCCCCAAAATTCAGGTTCGTGCATAGCAATGGTTCGTTGGGGCGACCAGACCCAATTAGCCTCGGGGATTGCCTTTTTTTGGTAGCCGGTGCCCTGTACCTCGGTCGTCCATTCTACCCTCGAAAAATTTATCCTGATTTGTTTATTGGCTAATGCTCTTTCTTTTTTGGGTAGGGTTTCTACTAAAGATTGCCACGGAATGGCCATCTCTACCGTCCAGCCTGTATCTAAATCGTTGGGGTTGTTTAAGGTGCCATGTAAAGCCACAGCCGTTGTTAACCCTTTGGCATCCCATGAAAAAATGGCCTGGCCACCATCCCGATAAGGCTGGGTAAGCATTAAATCCCAAACGGTATTAAGTGCGTTAAGTTCTATTTCAAAGTAATGATGCGTATCGCCATTTACATCTATAAAAACTTCAAAATCGTTGTCCCAATAAATAATGGTATCGCGTTGTAACCATCGCGCCCAAAGGTGGGGTTCTTCAAGCTCGGCCAATATATAAAAATTAGCACTATCCCAAAGCATCTTTGCCCGAGTTCGGTATCGGGGTTGGGCTTGGTTAGCGTAATCGATATCTACAAAATTGGTAGTCCAGGGTACTTGCTTCCAGGACGTTTCGTTGGCCTGTCCATCTATTACCATAGTATCGATAGGCTGTATGCTTGTATAGCATTGCGGAGCAATAAATGGCTGTGCGAAGCCCGCTATTGCCATACCGCACAGAGCCAAAGTAATCAACGATTTTTTATTTATACAAGCTCCCATTCAATTAATTGCTAATAGTATGTGGGGTTTATAAATGGGATAAGGGCCAACACTAGCGCCTGTTCGTAATAGGTAGTACGCGTAAGTAGGTTATGAGTAAGCAACCCTACAGCACCCCCTTTTTGCTTAGAGTTCGACTGGCCAAATACGATATCATCGGCCTCGCCTAGTTCCAGGCCCTGGTGCACCAATTTGGCTACTTTTTGAGGCAAAAAGAAAGAACCGGTACGTCCCTTGCCATACATTGTTTGGCTGCGTATAACCATCCAGGCATAGGCTTCCAACTGGTTATTGGCATGGGTTAAACCGCCTTCGAGCCCTACCCAAAAGTCGGCTTTATATTGTTGCATAGCCTGTGCTACCCGGTTTTCGGCTCCTTGCAACGTTTGAGCTTCGCCCATGGGCTGGTCGGGTACTCCCGAGGGTACACTTACTC
>JALWRJ010000431.1 GCA_026994125.1 Cyclobacteriaceae bacterium
CATTTTAGTACAATGTTTAAACACCAATTATACCAAAAAAAAGGATAAGCTCCAACTTTTACGCTACCAAATGGTAGGTTATAAACGAAAGTATATAAGCCAACCCCGACATATAAATGGTTTGCAAAAAAGGCCATTTCCAGCCTTTGGTTTCGCGGTAGGTAATAGCCAAGGTGCTCATACATTGCATGGCAAATACATAAAACACCATCAGCGAAAGCCCAACGGCCAAGCTAAAATAGGGAGCTCCGGTGGTGGGGTCGGTTTCGGCCAACATACGCTGCTTAATAGTATTTACGTCTCCATCGGCACTTTCGATACTATAAATGGTGGACATGGTACCCACAAATACTTCGCGTGCAGCAAACGAGGTAACCAAAGCAATACCTACTTTCCAGTTAAACCCTAAGGGCTTAATGGCCGGCTCAATAGATTTACCCAACATAGCCATGTACGAATGCTCTAATTTATACGAAGCTACCTTATCGTTAAATTGCGCTTGTGTGTAAGCTGTACCGGCCAGTTCTTGTTTTACATACTTGGGAGCATTGGGTATGGCATCGCCCGGCCCGTACGAAGCCAACACCCACAACACGACCGATACAGCCACTATAATTTTACCTGCCTCAAATGAGAAGGTCTTTACTTTTTCGATAATGGTAAGCCCTACGTTTTTCCAGCGAGGTGTTTTATAGGTGGGCAGTTCCATAATTAAAAAACTCCGTTCGGTGGTTTTCATTATTTTTTTTAACAAAAAAGCCGAAAAGAGCACGGCTGTAAACCCTAACAGGTATAAGCTTAGCAGCACCAACCCTTGCAGGTTAATAAAGCCTGCCACATAGGTGTTGGGAATTACCAGGGCAATTAAAATGGTATAAACCGGTAACCGGGCCGAGCAACTCATCAAGGGAGTTACAAATATGGTAATCATTCGTTCTTTCCAATTTTCGATATTTCTTGTGGCCATGATGGCCGGTATAGCACAGGCTACCCCCGATATTAGGGGCACCACACTTTTGCCATTAAGCCCGAATTTGCGCATTATTTTATCCATTAAAAAAACCACACGAGCCATATAGCCCGATTCTTCCAGGATGGAAATAAAGGCAAATAAAATGGCTATTTGAGGAATAAAAATTAGCACTCCTCCAATGCCGGGCACAAGCCCCCTGGCCAGTAAATCTGTAAATACACCCGGGGGCAGGGTTTGCGCTAACCAAACCGAAAATTCCGAAAAAACAACGTCTATTAAATCCATGGGCCAACTTGCCCAGGCAAAAATGGCCTGAAAAATAACAAACAAGATGGCAATAAAAATAACATAGCCCCATACCTTGTGGGTAAGCACTTTATCTATTTTATCGGAGTATGGTTTAAGACCTACCGCTTTTTTTGGTTCTTCTACCTGCTTAACCAATCGGTTAATTTTGCCATATCGCAAGGTAGTATCTTTTGCTTGCAACCCATCGGGGTTGGCAAGCTGCCCACCTTGCATTAGGCACAAAAATGCCCGGTAAGTGGTGTAATTTGGGTGCTCTTTAAGGGCTGCTGCAATGCGTTGGGGAGCCAGTTCGGTTACATCAAAAAATGCATGAGCTGATACTTGTATTGGTTGAGCCAGGAGTTGTTTAAGCGCCTCTATTCCACGGCCTTCGCGTGCATTTATTAGCACTACCGGAGCGCCCAGCAACTCTTCCATCTTTGTTATTTGATAGCCCAGACCCATCCGGTCGGCCATATCAACCATATTTAAGGCCAGCACTACCGGAATTCCCAGGTCTTTTAACTGGGTAAATAATAACAGGTTGCGTTTTAGGTTCGAAGCATCAACTACAACCACCAGCACATCCGGGAATAACGGATTGTCCGGGTGCAGAAGGATGTCGGTTACTACCGTTTCATCTTTAGATTTAGCATACAAGCTATAGGTGCCGGGCAAATCTATAATTTCTACTTTTTCGCCCGAAGGCAATAGGGTAAGCCCTGTTTTTTTATCTACCGTTACCCCGGGAAAATTGCCAATTTTTTGGTTTAACCCCGTAAGCTGATTAAACAGGGAGGTTTTTCCTGAGTTGGGGTTGCCTACCAATGCAATACGTTTTTTGCGGGGCTGGCTCATTAACTTACTAGCGAAATGGTTCGTGCTTCTGCCTTACGCAGCAATAAATTATAGCCCTCTACATCTATGCAAATAGGGTCGCCCAGGGGGGCGGCAAACTTCATCCTAATTTGAGTGCCGGGCAAACAGCCCATATCTAAGAGCTTTAAGCTTAGGTGGTCATCTTTAAAACAACAGATGGTGCCCTGCTCTCCGGGTTGTAAATCTTCTACCGTTTTTGTTGCGCTCAATTATTTAGAATTATTATAAACAACGCAAATGTAATAGGCTTAGGCCAATATAAAAAATGACCTATATCATATAAAAACAATAATTTTTAGAAAATTAAGCCTGCGGCCTTATATAGAACTTTTCTTGCTAAAGTAAATTTAATTAATGTAATGGAAACAGTTTGCCCAAGGTAGCGAGCTAAACCCCAATATGCATGCTTTGTTTTAACCCAATGTGGCTAAAGGTATATGTTAGCTATTAAACCAGGGTTCCATAACCAAAAAAGCCCGCATACCATGCGAGCTTTAGTCGGGATGACAGGATTTGAACCTGCGACCTCTCCGTCCCTAACGGAGTGCGCTACCGGACTGCGCCACATCCCGTGCAAACTTTTTAGCTTCCCATAATTTGGGAGTGCAAAAATGAATAAAAAAATAACATCCTCCAACTTCAACGCCTATCCTTTTTATCTTTTAGACCTAAAAGCAGCCACAAAATATACCCTGCTAGGTAAAATACCTATTTTCTTATTTAGGTAATCATACCAATTCATAACCAACAGGCTGCTCATAGTTTTGTGTTAAAATCAAAACCCTCATAAAAAAGTAACCATGTTAATAGGTGCTCTAATGAATGTTCAAAACAAAGCTGTGCTTCATACTTCCGAAATAATTGTAAATGCCAATGGCCGGGTGCTGGCTGCCGATAAAGCCTTTTGCGAAATTTTTGGATGCAAAAAACCGGGGGCTGTTTTAAATTCCATTTTTCTCGATTTGGTGGCTGAAGAGTCGCGCAAAACAATGGTTAACGCCTTTATAGATGCCTTTTACGGCAATAAGGCCGGGAAACTTTTCGAAATTAATATGCTCGATTTTAATAGCAACCCCCTGGAAGTAACCATTAATTTTTTCCCTATTAAGGGTTCCAATGGCTCTAAAGCCACCCTGCTTATTCGTAAAAAAATGTTTTAGCCCGCTTTTTTTAAAGGCTAAATTCCCAACATATAAATAATAACCTCCCTATACATTTTGGCCAACAAATCAGTTTCGGGAACAAACGCCCTGAAACTGATAGGAAACACATCCGCGACCGCAGGAAGCATTGCTGCAATGTACAATACCAAATTAAGAGCCGACAGCATAGCTGCCATCCCTAGCATTACTACAACAAATTGCAGCA
>JALWRJ010000432.1 GCA_026994125.1 Cyclobacteriaceae bacterium
ATTATCAATTTCGGTTTCAAACGACATACCGCCTGTAAATTTACTTGTATAGTTTTCTTTCGACATGGTGTATTTGTTTAGTTTTTTCAAAATTAGGTGCATAGCACCATTGCTATTGTGATTAAAGGTACAAAAAATATGGGTTGTTGAGCAAGGTTTACGCATGTATGGTTTACGCAAACCGGAAACTTTATTTTTTCTTTATTGCATGTTTGTTAACCTTACGTGGTAAACACCAACACATGATTGTTAAATTGGCGGTAGTTAAGTGTAATTATTTGTGGAGGAGTATAAATGCTTAGTTTTGCCTGGAGCTTCCCTTCCTCTTGTATATTACTTAATCCGGTAAGTAAAATATGTTGCTTAAAAATGAGTTGTTTTCGTCCATACAGTTTATACACAGCCTCTTTGGCACCCCAGGCAATGGCCAGTGCCGGTAAGTTTTGTTGGGTTTGTGTTAGCTCGCTGGGGCTTAAAAATTTAGGAGCCAGTTTTTTTAATTTATCTTTTAAAGCCTCAATATCCACACCGCATGGGTGGTGTTTATGCACCAATACGGCCACATAGGGCTGTGCATGCGAAATAGACAGATGCAGGTTCGAGTTTTTAAAATGAGGCTTGTTGTGTAGGTCGCTCCAAACCCCAGCACATTGGCCGCTAAGCTCGGTAGCCATTTGCCAGGCCAGTTTACGGCTGCAAAGCCACTCGCGCCTGCGCTGAGCTACATGTATTTCGTCCAGTTTTTCGGGGTTGGCCGAAAAGCGAGCTATATCGGGTAAAAAATAGGCTTCGGGCTCGGTTAGTTCCCAAATAGCCAGTTGATAATTTTCGGTAATTAATTGCGTGTAAAGTGGCATACCTTTCAAAGTTGAAGTATTTTTAACGTATCACCAACAAAGCCACAAGTTTATGCAATGGCAATTTGCGGGATTTTACGAAGGCCATCGTGCTACGGTGCTAAGCCTGGCAGGTAGCTTGCAGCACCGGTATTTTTTTTCGGTTGCAGCCGATGGGCTTTTGGTAAAATGGGATATAAACCAACCCAACGAAGGCCAAGTGCTAACCCGCATTTCAGGCCTCATGCCTGCCATGTGTTATCTGCCTGATGATACCCTGGTAGTAGCGGTAAACCATAAAGGGCTACTTACATTAAATGCCCAAACCGGAGCTAAGCAGCAATTTTGCGATTTAGCTTCGGTATCGGTAAAAAAACTTATTTTAGCCGGTTCCTGGCTGCTGGTGCTAACCACGGCTAACGAATTGTTGTGGGTTGAAGCAGCAACCTTAAACTTAATGCACCGATGGCAATGTCGCGAAACATTAACCGATATAGTGCTGTTAGGGCAAAAAATATGGGTGGCTACAGCCTCGGGTTTACTGCAATTTTCACTAAATATGGGCGAGTCCGAGGCAATTACCTTGCTTAAAAACATACAACAATTATTGCCCTGGGACGAAAAAAGTTTTTTAGCCCGTAGCGCTAACAGCATAACCAAATGTACTGTTAAAAAGGGAATGGCTATGGCTAATTATCCCTTTACTTTCAATGCTGATACTAAAGTGTATGGCGGCAGGTTAAAAAATAAATTCGGCTTGCTTATGGTAGATAACACGAGTGGTAAGTGGTTTGACCTTAAAAAGGGTAGCTTGAACCTCCACATTGAGGTAAAAAATCCACACAATGCCAATATAAATGACTTACTTTGGATCGAAAATTATAAATTTGCTATAACAGCCGGAGCCGATGCCCGCATTGGTATTTGGCAATGCTATTAAAACACATTTAAACCCATGAAACCGACATAATTAATATAATTATTAAACACACACCTGTGTGCAGTAGCACTATGTTGCACAGGCACAAGGTAATGATTATATTAATCATCAAAGGTTCCATCTGACCATTGAAAATAAATTATAAACACATGAAAATAACTCCATTAGAGATTCGTAAAAAGACATTTGAAAAGCAAATGCGTGGCTACGATAAAGAAGAAGTAAATGCTTTTTTATTGTCCTTATCGCACGAGTGGGAGCATGCCTTAGAACAAATTAAATCGCTCGAATCGCAGTTGGCTAAAATGGAGGCCGATGTTGAAAAATTACGGCAGGTGGAATCTTCGTTGTACAAAACCCTAAAGACAGCCGAGGATACCGGTAGCAATATGATTGACCAGGCTAAAAAAACAGCTGAGCTCCATTTAAAAGAAACCCAAATGAATGCCGATGCCCTGTTAAACGAATCCAAATCAAGGGCACGTACCATTATTGAAGATGCTGAACTAAAAGCCAAAGATATTTTAGATGGAGTTGAAAACGAAGTAAAAGAATTAGGCCGCATATACGCCATGCTCGAAAATCATCGGGACGAAATACTGAACGAGCTTACCAACCTATCTACCATTACCTTGCAGCGTGTGCAAAAAGTAAGCGATAACCTTACGCATTTTGATGTGGATAAAAAACTGGCCGAAATTAGAGAGGAAGCCCTGGAAAAAGCTTCAAAAGAAAAAGCAAAACCTGTAGCAGCACCCCGGGAAACACAGGCTACCGCACCGGTACAAAATCCGGCAAACGATGCAGCAGCTAACAACCAAGCCCTACCGCCCAATGATGACTTGATTGATGAACCCGAGAACCAGGAACCGGAAGATAGCTTAGGAAATGGTTCGTTTTTTGACCAACTCGACTAATGGCAGTAATATCTTTAGAAGGCCTCGAAATTTTTGCCTACCATGGAGTACACGATTTTGAAAAAGAGCAAGGCAATAGTTTTATAGTGGATGTAGAAGTAGAGGTAGAGGTGCCACAAGCAGAAGAGGCCGATGAACTTTCGGGCACCATCGATTACGAAGAAATTTTTAACCTGGTGGCCGCTCAAATGGCCATTCGTTCTAAACTTTTAGAACATGTGGCTGCTCGCATTTGTGATGCTATTTTAAACAATTGGCCTCAAATTAAAGAAGTAAAAACACGCATTGGTAAAATGAACCCTCCCATTGGGGCGGTTTGTAAAATGTCGGGTGTAACTGTGGTACATAAAAGGTAAGCCCCTTACTGTTTATCAAACCTAAAGCCCGATTCTTCTTCGCCCTCAATAAAATTAAGCGTAATGCCCATTAAATAAAGCATTTCTTTTTTGTTGATAAATACTTTTACTCCTTCTACCTCAAAGGCGTCATCTCCTGTTTTTTGTTCATCAAAACCCAACAAAAACGAAGTAGTACCACAAGAAGCAGCCTTATTGGTGCCCACACGCAATCCGTACCCTGCGGGTACCTCCTTATCTTGCATAATAAGTTTTATCTTACTTAGCGCCAGGGGCGTAATTTCGATAGGTAATTCTTTAATCATGCCTACAAATATACTTTGCTAAAATTCTTTTCCCTAATCAGGGTATTAAACTTGCATCAATCAATATAAGGTTGCCAAATGCTAATTATTAGTTCATATTTGTAGAAAATTAAAATTGTAAGTATGAACCTGTTGCTCGACCTA
>JALWRJ010000433.1 GCA_026994125.1 Cyclobacteriaceae bacterium
TTGCGGAGGCCTGGCCGAAACCGTGGGCGATCCTTTTAGGCAACTCTCCGATAAATCCTTACGCGCCTGGAAAATTGAACGTATTACCATTTATTCGGTGTTAGTATTTGCGGTTGTAATGACCATTGGTGTGTTGTACACGTACTTTACCGGAAGCAGCGAACTGCTGGGTATAAATACCTTTAGTATGCGCCAGGTGTATGGAGCCTTTATAGGAGCCGGTTTTTCGGGGGTAGTAGGTACCGGGTTTTACCCTTTTATGGGCAACCGGGTTTGGTGTCGTTTTGGCTGCCCTTTGGCGGCTTACATGGGTATAGTACAAAAAATAAAATCCCGGTTTAGAATTACCACCAATGGTGGGCAATGTATTTCGTGCGGCAATTGTTCTACCTATTGCGAAATGGGTATCGATGTGCGCTCGTATGCTCAACGAGGTGAAAATATTGTGCGGGCTTCGTGCGTGGGCTGTGGTGTGTGTGCTGCTGTTTGCCCCCGTGGTGTGCTTAAATTAGAAAATGCCTCACCCGATAACCGTTTTAATCAAGATGGGTTTATAAAAAAATAATAAACGGTGTACCTGATTTATTTTTGGTACATCTTTGCGCGTTTAAAATTGCATCTTGTTATACCACTATGCCACATAACTTTTCAGGTAATCCCAGCATCCGGGTTATTATTCCGGCTTTAAACGAAGAAAATTCAATTGCTAAAGTAATTGCCGATATTCCCAAGCCATGGGTAAACGAAATAATTGTATGCGATAATAACTCTAATGATGCCACGGCTGCACGTGCCAAAGCTGCCGGTGCTACGGTGTTAACTGAAAAAGAAAAAGGTTATGGAGCGACCTGTTTAAAAGGGATTGATTATGTAAATAGTTTGAACTCAAAAACGGATATCATTGTTTTTTTGGATGGTGACTATGCCGATTATCCCGAGGAAATGACACAGGTAGTGCAACCCATTCTTGATGGGCAGGCCGAAATGGTTATTGGTTCGCGTGCTCTGGGTCGTAAAGAAAAGGGTTCGTTAACGCCTCCGCAAATACTGGGCAATTGGCTGGCTACACAAATGCTTTATTGGTTTTATGGCTTAAAATTTACCGATTTAGGCCCCTTTAGAGCCATTACGCTCCAGGCTTTAAATAGCTTGCAAATGAAGGATAGAAATTATGGCTGGACGGTGGAAATGCAGATTAAAGCAGCGCAAAAAAAAATAAAAACAGTGGAGGTGCCGGTAAATTACCGTAACCGAATAGGTTTTTCAAAGGTATCGGGAACAGTAAAAGGAACTTTTATGGCAGGATACAAGATTATTTTAACTTTATTTAAATATTTGTAGCATGGTTTGGTACGAAATACTTTTACTGGCACTCTACCTGCTTATCATGTTGCTATTGTTTACCTATAGCCTGGGTCAACTACATCTTACCTTTACCTATTTAAAGGCGGTAAAAAACAAACCTGTACGGGTACAAGCGTTAGCCAACTACCCGGTGGTAACCGTTCAATTGCCTGTATATAACGAAAAATATGTGGTTGAACGGTTACTTGATGCTGTATGTGCGTTGGATTATCCGGCCGGGAAACTCGAAATTCAGGTGTTGGACGATAGCACCGATGATTCAGTAGCGCTTATTGCCCAAAAAGTAAAGCAATACCAGGCCAAAGGCCTTGTTATAAACCACCTAAGGCGCCCCAAACGAACAGGTTTTAAGGCAGGGGCATTGGCCTACGGCCTCCAACGAGCCAAAGGAGAGTTTATAGCTATTTTTGATGCTGATTTTGTTCCTCCAAGCTCTTTTCTACAAAAAACTATTCCGCAATTTACCGGGCCCGACATTGGTGTAGTGCAAACCCGATGGGGGCATATTAATAAAGATTATTCGTTGTTTACCAAAATGCAGGCATTTGCCTTAAATGCTCATTTTACAGTAGAGCAAACCGGACGTAATTCGGTCAATAGCTTTATTAATTTTAATGGAACTGCCGGGGTGTGGCGTAAAGCCTGCATTGTAGATGCCGGGGGCTGGTCGGCCGATACCCTTACCGAAGACCTGGACTTAAGCTACCGGGCGCAGCTTAATGGCTGGAAATTTGTGTACCTGGAAGAAGTAGAAACACCGGCCGAACTGCCTGTGTTGATGCCCGCTATAAAATCGCAGCAATACCGCTGGAACAAAGGAGCAGCCGAAACAGCTGTTAAAAATTTAAGTAAGGTATTAGCAGCACCCTTGCCTTTAACCACCAAATTGCATGCCGGTTTTCATTTACTAAACAGTAGTATTTTTGTTTTGCTTTTGGTGGGTGGCATTATTAGTTTACCGGTGTTGTATATTAAATATTTAAACCCCCAAATTGATGTGTTTTTTAATTTGGCCGCGGTGTTTTTAGTTGGGTTTTTATCTATAGGGTTTTTCTTTTGGGTTTCATCCAAAAAGGCTCCTTATACCCGCTCAGGAGCTTCGTTTGTGCCTTCTTTTTTTACTTTTATGACCATCTCCATGGGCTTAAGCTACCATAATGCGCTGGCGGTAATCGAAGGCTGGTTTGGCCGAAAAACGCCCTTTATCCGAACACCCAAGTTTAATGCATCTGCCCGAAAAGCCACCCTTGCCGGTAACAGATATATTGCCTATAAACTAGAGGTAAATACAATTATTGAGCTATTGCTGGGGCTGTATTTTATAGGGGGCGTAGTGTTGGGCATACTCGTAGAAGATTGGGGGCTTATCCTTTTCCATTTAATGCTGGCCGTTGGCTTATTAACAGTAAGCTACCAATCGTATAAAGGTACACGCTATGCCGGGGCCGCTTAGCCGCAACCAGGGCATAGCGGTAGGGCTGGCACTTGCCGGTTATGCCCTTATGGCCTACGATGTGCAACGGGTGCAATCCACTTATTTGCTTAGCTTATATGCGGGTTTGTTTAGCATTTACTTATACCTGAGTAGCCAGCGTAACTCGCTAACCATTAAGCAAATAATTGTAATAGGTATGCTGTTTAGGTTGATTTTCCTGGGGGCACTTCCGTCATTATCCGATGATTTTTACAGGTTTATTTGGGATGGAAGGCTTTGGTTTTATGGAATTAACCCATTTGCCGAGCTACCTGTGTATTATATGGGGCACCCTGGTCTGGCTCCAACGGGCCTAACTCCGCAACTATTTAATTTGCTAAACTCGCCCACACATTATACGGTGTATCCGCCCATACCTCAATTTATAAATTGGGTGGCTGCCTGGTTATCGCCCGATTCGCTTTGGTTAAGCGGGGTAATAATGCGTGTTTTTCAGCTTTTGGCTGAATTGGGAACGCTGTTGTTGTTTCCTAGAGTACTTCGGCAATTTAAACTTGCGGATGCCAACATGGTGTGGTATGCCTTTAATCCTTTACTAATTATTGAACTTACCGGTAGCTTGCATCACGAAGCATTAATGATTTTTTTTCTGATGCTTTTTCTGGTTCATTTTAATAGCGAAAAATACC
>JALWRJ010000434.1 GCA_026994125.1 Cyclobacteriaceae bacterium
AAAAGGTGGCGTTAATTTGGTTTTATACAGTAAAAAACCGGTTCATCCAGCGGCAAGGCATACTTGGTAACATCGGCCTGGGGTAGTTGTTCCGCATACTTTATTTCGTTTACCGTAAAACCTGCCGAGCGTAGCCGGTCGGCATAATCTTTACCGTATAATCGCACATGGTCGCTTTGGCCAAAGGCTTTTTCTCTGGCTGCTGGAGTGGTAATGCTCGGGTCTTCAAACGTAGTTTCGGGTAAGGGGTAAAATAGTGGAATTTGCAAGATAGCAAAACCTCCCGGAACAAGCACCCGGTAGAGTTCGCTCATGGCTTTTCTATCGTCTGCTACATGTTCTAATACATGGTTGCAAAACACTACATCAAACCGGTTGTCTTCAAAAGGAATGGCATGTACATCCATTTTTACTTTTGCCAGGGGCGATTCTAAATCTGCTGTAAGGTATCCTTTGGCATGCAGTTTTTCAAACCTATGTATAAAGCAGGCTTCGGGGGCAATGTGCAATACCTGCAGGGGTTGCTCAAAAAAAGAGGTTTCATTTTGTAAAAACAGCCAAATCATTCGGTGCCTTTCCAAACTAAGGCAATGCGGGCATAGGGCATTGCTGCGTGCCTGCCTGCCATAGGGCAAAAACGACCGAAAACTATGATGGCATACCGGGCAGGCCACTCGCTTGCCACGGTAAAACACGGCTACCACTTTAAGGCCCCAATGGCTAAACAATTGTAAATATTTACGTGGGATGTACCGTATTAAAAACGAAATAAGGTGTTTCAATGCTATTATATTTTGGGCGATTGCAATATTAGCATAATTCAAATCTATTCCCCACAACTCGGCCTGGTAAACTTTTTTAGATGGGTTAAAACTATTTTATCTTTAAAGCCCTCTTAACATTGTAAGTATAAAAAATGCTAAACACCAACCCAACACTTGTGCAGCAACAAAACGAAGAGGCGCTTATTTGTGAGGCTAGAGCGGGCAGCGAATATGCGTTTAACAAACTGGTTAATTTTTGGTATAAAAGAATTTATAATTTTTGCTATAAATATTCGGGTGGGCACGATGATGCCATGGAAGCTACTCAAAAAACTTTTATTGCTATGCACAAGGGTATTAGGCAGTTGCATACGGTAGAGCGCTTTAAGCCATGGCTGTATAAAATAGCTCTTAATAAGTGCCACGAAACTGAAAGAGGTGTTTTTAGAAAAAAAATGGTGTCGTTGTTTACTGCTGATAATAGTAATTTACATCCGGTAGTGGCCAACTTGCCTTCCGAAAACAAACAACAACCCGAACGCAAATTAATGAACAATGAAGTGGCTGATTTGGTGAGGTGCTGCTTGCAGCAAATTGCCCCGGAGCAACGGCAAGTGATATTACTAAAGGAGTTTGAAGGATTGAAATTTAGAGAAATAGCTGTGGTTTTAAAAATTTCGGAAAATACGGCCAAATCACGGTTATATTATGGCTTAACAGCCCTTAAAAAATTAATGGAAAGCATGAATTTAAACCAAAATACATTGGATTATGAGCTATAAACCAACCCACGAAGAATTAATAGACTACCTGTATGGCAGTTTACCAACGCAAAAGGTACTTATGTTGGAGCAAGCCATGGTGGCTAATAATGAGTTGCGGCAAGAGGTGGAGAGCCTGCAATCCACTTTGCATCTAGTGCATAAGTTGCCCGAAGAGGAAGTGCTGCCTCCGGTTGATTTTAGTCGGAAAATAACAGCAGCCAGCCTGCCTAAAAGACCAATTTGGTGGCCTGGTATTACGGTGGCTGCCTCGCTAATGTTGGTTATGTTGGTGGGTTATGTAACTCAAACCCGGATTAAAATGGGCAGTTTTGAACTTTCGTTTGGAAATGTCCCTCAGGCTTCAATATCGCTAATGGAGGTGCAACAATTGGTAAAACAAGAACTTGCCAAAAACAATGCAACCCTAACGGCTAACCTGACTAACTTAAAAACTGATGTTAACCAACAACTAGTTGCTAATAAACAGGCTGTATTACAAGAGGTAAGCCGCCAGGCTAACGCCTTACCTAAGCCTGCCATGGAAACATTATTAACAAAGGCTACCACCCAAAACAAAGAATTACTAGCCAATTACCTGGAAGTGGCTACCGAAAAGCAAAAAGAATATATCGATGCCATTTTAGTAAAGTACATGGAATACATAGATGAGCAACGAAAAATAGATTTTAAAATTATGCAGGCTAATATGGAAGAATTGGACTACAAGCACAGTTTAAAAAATCAGCAAAACGAAGAACTACTGCAAGTATTACTTACAAATGTAGAGGGAAGTTCAATGGGCCAGTAAACGAACAACAATATAAACTATAACTCAAAATGAAAAAGTTAACAACTACATTATTTTTAAGTGCTATGCTTGCCTGGCCTAAGCCAGGGCAGGCGCAAATAGATCAAGCTAAAATGGAGCGAGATTTGAGGGTGGCCTCTGGTGTGCTGGAATCATTAATTAAGGTGGACGATGAGTCGTTTTTTATGCGAAATTCGGTAAAAGGAAGCTATTTGGAAGGCTTTGGTGTAACATTTGAAGTAGAAGATTTAGAATCTTTTATTGGATTTTACGGAAAGCCAAACAAACCGGTGGCTTTTGCAATGATAGAAAATGACCCCAATAGCGAACCAGCATTGAAAGACAAAACAGTAAAACAGCAAGGGAAAAAAGGAAAAGGGACATTTAAAATTAATGGTAGCGAAGATGAAATTAATGCAATGATTGCAAAATCGCAAATGAAAAAAGATAGGTATAAAGAGCAATTAAAGGAAGCCTACCTGATTTTTTTAGTTGATTACAGCCAATTAATTGGGCAGTTAAAACCTACGGATAAAGTAGTAATTACAACGACTAATAATAATGTTAAATTCATTTTTATGGGAAGGAAACATGGCGAATTGGATGCCGGAAGTTCTGTTAAAATAAGTGCTCAAATGTTGGTAAAAGATCATAGAGATTACTTGCAAGGCAAATTAGCTAAGGATAAGTTGGTGGAACGGATAAAGATTGTTGAAAAAACGGAAGATGACCTAAGTCCTGACCTGGAAATGTTTTCGAACATGCTAAAAACTACCTATAGCCCACAATATACCGAAACCTATTTTATTTCAAGGCAACCAAGTTATACCTTAATGGAAGGCCTGGGGGTTGTATATACTGTTAAAGTATATTCATCTTACTCCGAAAACGATTTTTTTAAAGTTCCAGGAGCCAATAAATCTAAACTTAGTAGAGAAGAGCGAGATAAACTTGTACAAGAAATGTACCCTGATTTTTTAGATGGCTTTAAAGAAAGTATAATTAAATACGGAAGTACCATCAAATCATTAGAGCACGGCAATCGATTAATTGTTAAAGTTAGTATGACACAGTGCGAAAGTTGTACTTTTCCTCGAATGGTTGAGTTTGTGGTTACTAAAGAGGTACTGGGTGAATTTTTAAAAGGAA
>JALWRJ010000435.1 GCA_026994125.1 Cyclobacteriaceae bacterium
ATATTGCCCCATTGGTCCGAGCCACCCAGCTGTACTTTGCAGTTTTTATGCGTGTAAAGCCACCAAAAATCATAACCTTGTACCAATTGGTACGAAAACTCCGTAAACGACATGCCCGTTTCCAGTCTGTTTTTTACCGAGTCTTTGCTCATCATGTAGTTTACGGTAATATGCTTACCTACATCTCTGATAAACTCCAGAAAGCCCATATTTTTGAACCAATCAAAGTTATTAACCACTTCCGCTTTGTTTTCACCATTTTCAAAGTCTAAAAAGCGCATAAGCTGTTTTTTTACACTTTCTAAATTGTGTTGCAGCACTTCTTCGTCCAGCAGGTTTCGTTCTTGCGATTTGCCCGAAGGGTCGCCCACCATACCGGTGGCCCCTCCTACCAACACCACGGGTTTGTGCCCACTTTGTTGTAAGTGCACTAACGTCATTATTTGCACTAAGCTTCCTATATGTAACGAATCGGCCGTAGGGTCAAACCCAATGTAGGCAGATGTCATCCCTTTTAAAAATTCCTCCTCGGTGCCGGGCATAATATCATGTACCATCCCACGCCACTTTAACTCTTCAATAAAATTTTTCATTAAACTGTTTATGCGTTTTTTAGAAAGGCACAAAGATAATTATTAAGCTCAATTAGCGAGTAAAATTAACTTTATATTGACCATTTGTGTAAATAATCGAGCTTTGAATTTTTAATCCACCAATAATTGTATAATTTTAAACACCTAACTAACCTAACTAAACCAATATTACTAATGGGCCATTATATTAAAAACCAACTAAAGTTCTGTATTACTTTTTGCATGTTTATTGGGATAAATGCAGTTGCCTGGGCACAAACCGCTACCGAAGCTCAGCAGATGGAAGACCTTAGCACTATGCGTATGGTAGTGCTGTTGGTTATTGCCTTTGCTTTTGTAATTATGTTTGGGCTTATTTATGTGGTAAAGTCGCATCGCGAATTAAAACATCAATACCTTATTATTGATAAACAGAAAGACGAAATAGCAGAAAAAAACGAGCAGTTGGCATTTAGCAATGACAGCCTGGAAGAAATGAACATTGAGAAAAACAATGTGTTATCGGTGGTGGCACACGATTTAAAAACACCTTTAACTAATATTAACGGGCTGGTAGAACTTATAAAAATTAAAAAAGATAAGTTAACCAAAGAACAAATTGAATACCTCGATTTAATTACTCGCGTGGTAAAAGATGGGGTGAATATGGTAGATAATATGCTCGATGTGCATAAAATTGAGGCCGAGCTTAAAGAAATGGCCATGGTTACCATACCTCTGTTCGATATTATTGAAAAGGTAATGAAATTGCATGAACCACAGCTGATTAGCAAAAAGGTTAAGCTGCAATTAGAGATGCCCAATAAGGAATTGCAAATTCATACCGATGCTCAATATTTACGTCAAATTTTATCTAACCTGGTATCGAATGCTATAAAATATACGGCTGAGGAAACTACCGTAATTATACGTGTAGAAGAGCGCGATACTTCGGTGGTAATAAAGGTGGAGGACAGCGGCAAAGGTATTGATAGCGACCAAATGAAGCGATTATTTGCTGGATATAAAGCCGTGCAACATGCTAGTGAAAAAGCTTCTCCCGGCTTTGGGCTCCTTATTACCCGTAGGCTGGTAGATAAGTTAAAAGGGAAAATTAGCATTACTAACAAAACACAGGGCACTGGAGCCATATTTACTGTAGAGTTGCTTAAGTAGAACAGGCTATAAAAAAAGAAAAACCGGCCTTATGCCGGTAATTCTTTTCATTAACCAAAACCATCTGATACAAAAGTACAGGTAGGGGCAATAGGGGGCACTAAGTAAAATATGCTATTTTAGCTACGTATTTATACCTAGGTGTACAAAATTCATTTGTAAGGCAGTACTAAAAGGCCTTTTTATGAAACAAACAAGGTCTTTTTTAATAGAATTTACCTTTGCGCGATTTTCAAGTGATAAAGGTTACATTGCTACTCATCCGATTACCTATTTTTGCTGCCAAACTACGCATACAATATGATAAATAAATTTAGTGGTCTTTTAATTGTACTGATTCTACTGGTAGCCATAGCCTTGTATTGGAAGAGTACTGCCAGCAGCTATTCATTTAAAAACCATTGGGAAACGGCTATTCCAAATCAGCAAGTGCCCAAAGGGCTAAACTCTTTATCATCTAAAGCCTGTGGCCAATGCCATACCGACCACTACCAGGAGTGGCAAACATCCACCCATTCCATGGCCTGGAAAGATTTGCAGTTTCAGGCAGAAATAAAAAAAGAAACCAGCCCCTACATGTGCATCAATTGCCACATACCCCTGCAAAACCAACAGGAGTTTATGGTTACCGGGCTAAAGGATGATGATATTTACCAACCCATTAAAGTTAAAAATCCTGAATTTGATGCTGAATTACAGCAAGAGGGGATAAACTGTGCCGCTTGCCATGTGCGTAATGGGGCAGTGATGGCTATGGAAGTTTCGCACCGTGCGCCACATGCCTCGGTAGCTAATCCTTCGCATTTAAGCGAACAGTTATGCATTGGCTGCCATAATGCCGTAGCCGTAGTTACGCCCGAACTGGTGTGCACCTTCGAAACCGGTGATGAGTGGAAAGCAGGCCCCTATGCCGATACTAAAAATTGTAAAACCTGTCACATGCCTGCCATTCACCGGCCGGTGGCTGTTGGCGCTACGGAAGTTAAATCGCGAATGCACTACTTTATGGGCTCGGGCATTCCTAAATTAGATACGCTTTCGCCCGAGCGCCTGGACGGGCTGCAATATAACTTTGATACTTTTAAAACTACCTGGAGCCGTTCCGACTCGGTTGTACTTACCACTACGGTAACCAATAAATTTGCCGGCCACCGGGTGCCTACCGGAGACCCGGAGCGATTTATTATTACTAAATTTTCGGTGCTTGATACCAACAAACAATTGGTTGCTACAGATAGTTTTAGAATAGGAGAACACTGGGAATGGTACCCGGTGGCCAAAAAAATAGCCGATAATAACTTAAACCCGGGCGACAGCCGTACGCACCGGATGCAATTGCACTTGCCCCCAGGTAACTACCTGTTTCTTTTGCAAGCCTACAAATACCGCACTACTGATGAGCTCATTAAATACAATAAACTGGGCAAGCATTATCCATCGCATATTTTGTTTTACAAAAAAGAAATCCCCTTTGTAGTTGAGTAAAACTGTTCGAAACCGGCTGGTCTCCTGCCCGAATCCGAACACTTACATGGCTATTGAGTAGGTAAAATGGCAGTAAAAGCCATGTTTTAGCTTTGGCACAGTATTTTAAGTGTGTATTTCCCAAAAGCACTACTAAAAATGAACACTAACGCATTACACCGATCGGTACATGATAAAATTATTGGAGGAGTTTGTGGCGGCATAGCCAAATACCTGGGCTGGGATCCGGCCATTGTAAGGCT
>JALWRJ010000436.1:0-3555 GCA_026994125.1 Cyclobacteriaceae bacterium
TCAGTAGGTGCAAATACCAGAGCTGCATTTAGAGGGCGCAGCAAAAAAGAGTTTGTAGCAAAACTTGGAATTGTTATTGAGGAAGCCGATGAATCTTGTTTTTGGTTAGAAACGATAAACGAATTAGGTTTTATAAGCAAAAGTGGGGTCGTTTTATCTCTTTTGAAAGAGGCCGAAGAATTAACTGCTATTTTTAATTCAATTAAACATAAATATAGTAAGTATTAAAATACGAAATATAGTGAGATATGAGATATGAAATATGAATGTGAAAAGGGGAAGAAATTAAATAAAAGTAATATGTTCAACATTCAGTAAGCAATGCCTTTTCACATTTCATATTTCAACTACTCGCTCTAAAACTTTAATTAAAAAAATGAATAATTACCCAAACATGGAACTCTTACGTTTTACAACTGCTGGCAGTGTGGACGATGGTAAAAGTACACTTATTGGCCGTATGCTCTACGACTCCAAATCAATTTTTCAAGACCAGTACGATGCTATAGAAGCCTCCAGTAAAAAGAAAGGCGATGAAAACGTAAACCTGGCTTTGTTAACTGATGGTCTGCGTGCCGAGCGCGAACAAGGCATTACCATTGATGTGGCTTACCGATACTTTGCTACGCCTAAACGAAAGTTTATTATTGCAGATACCCCTGGCCATATCCAATATACCCGCAACATGGTAACCGGGGCTTCTACAGCCAACCTGGCCATTATTTTAATAGATGCGCGCAAAGGGGTGCAGGAGCAAACTTACCGCCATACCTTTATTGCTACCTTATTGGGCATTCCGCACTTGGTGTTTTGTATTAATAAAATGGATTTGGTAAACTACAATGAGCAGGTGTACGAAAAAATTAAAGAAGAAGTGGAACAGTTTTCTACCAAACTGCGGGTAGCCGATATACGTTTTGTGCCTATTAGTGCCCTAAAAGGCGATAATGTAGTGCATACATCCGACCAAATGCCCTGGTACCAGGGCAGCACCTTACTTTACTTGCTCGAAACCATTCATATTGGCAGCGATTTTAACCATGTAGATTGCCGCTTTCCGGTGCAATCAGTCATCCGGCCCATGAGTGATGATTTCCATGATTTTAGAGGCTATGCAGGGCGTATTTCCAGCGGGGTATTTAAACCGGGTGATGCTGTTACCGTACTGCCCAGTGGCTTTAGCAGTAAAATAAAAACAGTTGAGCTTATGGGGCAACAACTAGCCGAAGCTTTTGCTCCCATGAGCGTAACCCTTACCCTGGAAGACGAAATAGATATTAGCCGGGGCGATATGATAGTGCGTGATAACAACCAACCCACCGTAACCCAGGACATAGATGTAATGGTATGCTGGCTACACGATAAACCCCTGCAACCTGGAGGTAAGTATGCCATTAAACACACTACCAACGATGCTCGCTGTATGGTAAAAGCCGTGCAATATAAAATGGATATTAATACCTTGCACCGGTTAGAAGAAGATAAAACTATTGGTATGAACGACATTGGAAGAATTAAACTAAGAACCACACGCCCTTTATTTATAGATAGGTATGAGCGAAACCGTGAAACAGGCAGCCTTATTTTAATTGATGAACAAACAAATGAAACCGTAGGAGCAGGGATAATTATTTAATTCTGGCAGAAAAAGCAATAATATGAGCTATATTAGCAGGTTTAAGCTTCATAATGAAAAAACTTGTTAATAAACTAATTAACCTTGGTGTGGTTGTAGATAAGCCTGAATTGGCCAATCAACGCATTAGATTTGCCAATACCATTGCCTTAATACACCAAATTTTTATTATACTGGTATTTGGTGTAGTGTTTTTTCAGTATGGATTTAAAAACGGGGCTAAACTACTCTTACTTTCTTCGTTTATTCCCTTAGTAGCGTTCTTGCTTAATTACCTGCACAAAACCTTGTTAAGCAGGTATTGGCTTACGTTTGCCAACCCAATTATGGTAATGGCTATATCCATTTATACTAAACAATACAACCCCCCGGGTTATACCGGCTCCTACGAGTTTTTTGACCTGCGCATGCTGGTGTTTACCACGGTGGTTATTCCATTATTGTTGTTTTCGCGCAAAAACCTTGGAAATATGCTGTTAGCGTTGATGCCGAGTGCTTTGCTCTTATTTTTTTTCGACCCCATCCATAGTTTTTTTAAAGTAGGTTATAACGATATGTTTATCGATTCCAAAGGAGGCTACTATATTGCTGGTATCTTATTCGATATAAGTTATCTTTTTGCCGTGTTGGGTATTTTATCCCTTAAAAAATCAAACGAGCGTCTGGTACAAAATAACACTATCTTAATAGGCGATTTAAATAATAAAAATAAAATACAGGAAAAGTTGCTGCTACGTAAGCAAGAATTATTAGCGCAAAAGCGCGAAGTAAGCGAAAGCCTATTGGCAAAGCAACGAGAATTGCTCAATAATAAAGAAGAACTCGAAAAAGCATCGGAGCTTATAAACTACCAAAAAAACGAACTGGAATACAAAAACAAAGAACTGGCTACCCTGGTGGCCGAGCGTACTCGCGAGCTAAAGCAAGCCAACGAAGAACTGGTGGTTCAAAATAATGGCTTGCTGCAGTTTTCTAATACAGTTTCGCATAACCTGCGAGCCCCGGTGGCCAGTTTGCTGGGTTTGGTGCATTTATTTGCTATCGAAACTGACGAACAACGCAAAAATGAAATGGTTGGCTTAATAAAAGGGGCTTCCGAAGCCCTGGATACCATCATTGGCGATTTAAACAAAGTGGTTGATATACGCAACCAACTTCTTAATTTAAAGGAGAACTTTAAGCTATCAGAAGAAATTGAGAAAGTTCGGCAACTGCTAAACGAGTCGCTAAAAAAGGCCGATATTACCTTTAAAACCCGCATTGAAAAAGATGAAATTTATGCCATCCGATCCTACATTCAAAGTGTATTGTATAATTTAATTAATAATGCCATCAAATATGCCAACCCTGTTGGGAACCGCGAAATACTCGTATCAAGTATAGAAACAACTACAGCCCTTGAAATTAAAATAATCGATAATGGAATTGGTATTGATACCTCAAAATTTAAGAACGATTTATTTAAAATGTACAAGCGTTTCCATACCCATGTAGATGGCAAAGGTATGGGGCTATATATTGTAAAACAACAAGTAGAAGCTATGGGAGGAAGTGTTTCGGTGCATAGCCGGGTAAACGAAGGTACTACTTTTGTGTTAAGTTTCCCTGTAAAAAATACAATCGAAGAACAAGAATATTTTGCATCAGAAGACGCCATCCTTACCTACGAAGCCCGTACCAAAACATCCTATCTTAAATGGTTTCGTACCCCCAAAAGCGATGCTTATCGGCACATTTGTAGCGTAAATAAAGAAATGTTTTTTAATTACGATGCCACTACCTGGTTGGTAGATATTCGCAAACTAGGTGTAATTAATGAACCCGACCGAAATTGGTTTGCCTCCAGGGTGCTTAACGAAATTTTTAAAATGGGGTGCAGGCATATTATTTTAATTCGTAGCGAAAACGATGGTAAAGAT
>JALWRJ010000436.1:3565-13340 GCA_026994125.1 Cyclobacteriaceae bacterium
GATTTTAGCTACTGGAAAAATATGATAGATATTGCAAAAAAAATGGGCGTAGAGTTCGACTTTATGTTGGAGGAAGACTCTGCCTGGCAGTTGATTCGCAAAAAACAGGAACCAGCAACTCCTCGTGCTAATGTTTAATAACATCATTAACATAGGAATTAATGACAACATGGATGGTAGTCAAAAGCGCTACCTCAGGCTTTCTAATGTGGTTATTCTTATCTTAATGGGGCTTTCGTTATTTATAAGTTTACCGGTGTATTTCGAAGAAGGGTGGAGTTTTGTTTCTTACTTAAACATAGCTTCTTTTCTCTTTGTTTCATCATTTCTACTACTCAATCATCTTAATTTTAACAAACTGGTAAGGGTTCTATGTGTTATTTACCCGGCCTCTGTTACTATGGTAGCTACAATTGGGGTTAAAATCTTATATCCCAGCCAGGTGGCTCCGTTCGATTATAGCGATGGCCGTGTAATGTTGCTGGCCTTTAGTGCCATCCCTTTTATTTTGTTTTCGGTTAACGAACGCAGTTACTTGTTTTTTACCTTGGGCATACTCGGAATTTATATGTTTGGGTTCGACCCCTTACACGCTTTTTTTAAGGTAGGTTATGACAAGTTTTTTGGTGCTTATACAAGAGAGTACATTGTAAATGGTATTTATTTTGATGCAGTAATGGTTTTTATAGTGGCTACGGTGTACTATTTTGTAAACCATGCCGAAAGGCTATTGCAGCAAAACGCAGGGCTGGTGGAAGACCTGAGTGCCAAAAATGTAGAGTTAAGCTCTTTGTTTGAAGAATTAGAGAAATCGAATGCTACTTTACGTGAAAATGATAAAATTATTAAAAAACAACACCGGGAACTCCTAAATGCAAACAAACACCTTTCGTTAGAAGTAACTGATAAATCGTTAGAATTAAAAAAAACAAACGAAGAACTCGTAAAGCATAACAACGAACTACAGCAGTTCTCTAATACACTCTCGCATAATTTGCGTAGTCCGGTGGCCAATTTGCTAGGGCTTTCACAATTGTTTAAACTAGACGATTCAGATGAAAGCAGAACCCATATTGCCGAGCATATTCATAAATCCGCTCAGGCCTTAGATGGGGTTATTAAAGACCTGAACAAAATTGTAGAACTACGTAACAATCTTTTTCAAATAAAAGAGAAAATTGATATTAAAAAAGAAGTAGCAGATATTTGGACAGTACTGGAACAAAGTGCCAAACAATGCAATGCCCAATTAATACCCCGGATTCACGAACCTGTAACATTTGCTGTGCGATCATATTTTCATAGTATGCTTTACAACCTAATAAGTAATGCAATAAAATACCGCCACCCCGATAGAGATTGCCTGATTGAACTTACCACGGATAAAATAGATGGAAACTGCATTATTAAGGTAAAAGATAACGGTATGGGGGTTGATTTAGCCAGGCACGGCCACAAAATGTTTGGTATGTACAAGCGCTTTCATACGCATTTAGAAGGCAAAGGGCTTGGATTATTTTTAACAAAACAGCAGGTAGAAAGCATGGGAGGTACCATTCGGGTAGAAAGCGAACTTGGCGAGGGTACTACATTTATTGTTAGTCTGCCTAGCATGGAGCTGTCGGAAATCGAAAGCCAGTTGTTCTACCGTTCTAAAGTGGCTAATATTTACCTGGATGCCATCAATAACATTACCACCCTGTTTTGGAAACAGATGCCTACCCCCGAAGAATTTAAAGAAGTATTTACCAATAATATTGAGGTGTTTAGCTCTTATAAATCCGAAATGTGGATTGTTGATTTAACACTTATGGTTAACATTAAGCAAGAACATAAGCAATGGATTTTAGATAATGCCATCGACCAATACGTTGCTGTGGGTATTAAAAAAATTGTGGTGGTTCGTAATGTGGTGCCCGAAGATGAGGCCTTTTGGCATCAGTTTGAGGTGCGTACCAAAGATAAGTCGCTAAAAACTTCTTTTGCCGAAACCGTGCAACAAGCTAAAGAAATTTTGCTTTCACTCAACTAGCTTACCGGCAGGTTATATACTTTTGCAGCATGAACAGACAGGGAGAAGATAAATTAGAGTTAATGGCTCCTGCCGGAGGCTTCGATTCAATGCAGGCAGCCTTGGATGCCGGAGCCGATTCTATTTATTTTGGCGTGGAGCAACTTAATATGAGGGCAAAGTCTAGTATAAATTTTACCCTGGACGACCTGGAGAAAATAGCCCAACGTTGTGGCAGCAAAAATGTGCGCACCTACCTAACCCTTAATACCATAATTTACGACCACGATTTAAGCATTATTAAAACCTTGCTAAACCGTGCTAAAGAAGCCGGTATTACGGCCGTAATTGCTTCCGACCAGGCCGTTATTCATTATGCCAAATCAATTGGTGTTGAGGTACACATCTCTACCCAATTAAATATTACCAATATAGAAACCGTTAAGTTTTACTCCTTGTTTGCCGATACCATGGTGCTATCGCGTGAGCTAAGTCTGGGTCAGGTAAAAAAAATTGCCGATGCCATAGTTAAAGACGATGTACGCGGGCCGGCCGGCAATTTGGTTGAGCTCGAAATTTTTGGGCATGGTGCTTTATGTATGGCCGTTTCGGGCAAGTGCTATTTAAGTTTGCACACTCAAAACTCATCGGCCAACCGCGGAGCATGTGTGCAAAACTGCCGTAGAAAATACAAAGTAATTGATATTGAAGACGGGCACGAACTGGAGATTGACAATGAATACATTATGTCGCCCAAAGATTTATGTACCCTGAATTTTCTCGACCAGGTAATAGATACCGGAGTTAAGGTGCTTAAAATTGAAGGCAGAGCCCGCGCACCCGAGTACGTGCATCGGGTAGTTAAAACATACCGCGAGGCTATTGATGCCTACTATGCAGGTACTTACACACCCCAAAAAGTGAAAACCTGGATGTCCGAACTCGAAACGGTGTACAATCGGGGTTTTTGGAGTGGTTATTACCTGGGTCAGGAACTTGGCGAATGGGCCGATACGCCCGGTTCTAAAGCCACTAAAAAGAAAGTTTATTTAGGTAAAGGGGTGCACTATTACTCTAAAAGTAAAGTGGCTCATTTTAAAATAGAATCTCAATCGGTTAAAGTAGGCGATGAAATACTCATTACCGGCCCCACCACCGGAGTTATTGAAACCACCTTGCCCCAGTTTAGGATTGATGACCAGGCTGCTGAACAAGCTTCGCGAGGTGCCGATATTACCTTTGAGCTTAATCAGGTAATTCGCCCATCCGATAAAATTTACAAAGTGGTAGAAGCCTAGTGGTTATAATTACACATCAGCGCGAAAAATGCATTGGATGCAACTAC
This sequence comes from Cyclobacteriaceae bacterium, assembly GCA_026994125.1. Lineage (GTDB taxonomy): Bacteria > Bacteroidota > Bacteroidia > Cytophagales > Cyclobacteriaceae > JAKISE01. The sequence continues at coordinate 6,922 of JALWRJ010000436.1, forward strand.
TGTGTAGAACTGGCCTACAACCGCTGGCGTATGAGTAAAAAAGACGGCAAAGCCACCTTGCTTGGTGGAGTAAACCGCAAAGGATTTTATACCGTTAAAGTGCCTGAAGACGAACTAGAGGAGAATAGTAAAGCAGCAGAGGCCTGCCCGGTTAAAATTATTCACGTAAAACAAATCTAATTCGCCATTTTACCGTTACTTTAGTTGTTTAACTGCCATTAACCTGCTTTATAGTTGCGCGCAGTACATTATGATTAGATGACCGTACTTCCATGCATAAATATATTTTTCTTTTCGGGCTTTGGGCGGTAAGTTTTACCGTTACAGTAGCTCAAACTACCTTGCCAACTTTACCTCCCTCCATAAAATGGCGACAAATAAATACCGCTCATTTTAAAATAATTTACCCACAGGGGTTTGACCAGCAGGGCCAACGGATGGGCAATACACTAGAGCATTTATACAAGCCGGTTGGGGCTTCGCTAGGTGCCAAGCCTCGAAAAATTCCTATTGTGCTCCAAAACCAACATGCCATTGCCAATGGGTTTGTAACCTTAGGGCCACGTAGGAGCGAGTTTTACACCATGCCGCCCCAAAATTATAATTTTGTAGGTACCAACGATTGGCTAAATATGCTGGCAGTGCACGAGTTTAGGCATGTGGTGCAGTACGAAAAAAGCCGTACCGGATTTACAAAGTTTGTTGGCTACCTGCTAGGCGATTATTCGCGTAATGCTACAGCCAGTGGTTCGGTGCCATCGTGGTTTTGGGAGGGCGATGCCGTTGGCACCGAAACCGCCTTAACCCACAGTGGGCGAGGGCGATTTCCCGATTTTAACATGGCTTTTAGAGCCAGTTTGCTCGAAAAAGGAAAATTTAATTACAGCAAGCAATACTTACGTTCATTTAAAGATTTTATACCTAACCATTATGTGTTAGGCTATCATTTTTCTACCTATATAAAAAATAAATACGGTGCCAAGCAACAAGAGCAACTAATTAAAGATACCTGGAACCTGCCTTTTATCCCTTTCCGTTATTCGTTTGCCATGCAAAAAGCCACACAACAAAAGATGCCGGCTTTGTACAACCAAATGATGGACGAACTTAAACACCAATGGGAACAACAAATTGCAAGCGAGGAGCTTACCGGCTTCGATAAGGTGCCCGTGGCAGAGCCACGCCACTTTACCGGCTACCGGTACCCGCAACCGGTGGATGGTGGCGAGGTGCTGGCTTTTAAATCGGGCTTAGATGATATTCCACAATTAGTTTTACTAAACCCCGAAACCGGTAATGAAACCAAGGCTATTACCCTGGGGCCAATTAATAACCCCGGTTTTTTATCAGTAGCCGGCAATACTGCGGTATGGACTGAATATCGCTACAACCCTCGTTGGCTTACCCAATCGTATTCGGTAGTAATGAAAGGCAATTTGGTAACTAAAAAAGCAACGCAACTAACCTCCAAAACCCGTTATGCAGCTGCCGCTATTAGCCCCGACCGCAGTAAAATAGTAGTGGTTGAAACACCCACCGATTACACCAACCGGTTGGTAATCCTTAATGCTTATACGGGCGAGGTAATGCAAACCATAGCCAATCAGGAAGGCGCTTTTTATTCCATGCCCCGTTGGAACAACACCGGTACGGGCATTGTAGTACTCAATCAAAAAAATCAACAAAAGGCCATTTTAGCCATTCAATTGTCCACCTTGCAACAGCAAGTTGTATTGCCTTATTCGTACGAACACATAGGGCATCCGGTGTGGTATAACAGCTTTGTTTTCTATAACTCGGGCTATTCGGGTATCGATAATATTTACGCCATAAACTTGCGAACTGCCCAGCGGTTCAGAGTTACTTCATCCAGGTATGGAGCGGCTAACCCGGTGGTTAGTATGGAGGGTAACCAATTGATTTACAATGATTACACCGTAGAAGGATACCGGGTGGTTACCATTCCTTTTGCACCTGATACGTGGCAACCCCTAAGCGCGGTAAAAGTAACCGATATTGGTTGGTATAAGCCCTTAGTAGCAGCCGAAAACAACCAGGATGTATTGTTACATGTACCCGATTCGGTATACCGGGTAAGTCGCTATCATAAAAAGCCCTTGAACATACATAGTTGGGGGCCGCTTTTTAATGGTTCGCTTACCGATATAGAGGCCGGTGTGTATTCGCAAAATATTTTAAGCACTACCGATGTATTTGCTGGAGCACAGTTTGATAATATGGGCAATGTAAAAGGGCTTGCACGTGTGAGCTATCAAGGGCTCTACCCCATTATAGATGTTACGGCTTCGTATGGTTATCGAACCACTAACCGTATCACTTCTTATATTGAAAACGATACCAGTATTGTAACACTGGAAGAGCAAAATGTAACCTGGAACGAAACAACCCTAAAAGGAGGCGTGCGTTTTCCCTGGTTGCTGACCAAATCAAGGTTTAATGCAAAAGTAGAGGTGCATAATTATGTAGGCCTTACACAAGTAGCTAACCTTACCAGTACGGTACAGGATAAAAACATTATTTACACAAACTTGGTTAATAATGGCACGCTGTTGCAAAACGAATTTGTGTTTACCTGGTATAACTTGCTTAACCAGGCCAAGCGCGATATTTACAGCAAATGGGGGCAATCTTTTGTTTTCGAAAACTATGCTACTCCTTTTGGAGGCGATTTTAAAGGAGGACTTACCGCTATTAAAGGGCAACTTTATTTTCCTGGTTTTTTTAGACACCACTCCATCAACTTTTTTGGGGGCTACCAGCACCAAAAATTTACATTGAGTAACAACGAATATTTTTTTAACAACCGCATGCCTTACCCCAGGGGGGTATCAGGCCAAACATTTGAAAACTTTTTTACCTTGCGAGCCAATTATGCTTTGCCGTTACTTCACCCCGATTTGCGGATTGGCCCTTTTGTGTATATTCAGCGTATTAAGGCCAATCTTTTTTACGATTATGGATATGGTAGTACCAATGTTAGTAGAAGAGTAGGTAGTTTAGACCTTTCGCTGCAATCTGATAAAGCGTATTACAGCACCGGGGTAGAGCTCACTTTCGATTTTAATGTAATGCGTGCACTGCCTTTGTTGGAAATGGGGGTTAGGGCTTCCTATCAGCCTGATACCGGTACCAGCAATGTTGAACTTTTAATAGGAAGTTTAGGTTTTTAATGGCTTATTAAACAATTAAATTAGCTACATTGTTTGTAAGTAAAACGCATCCTAGTAGTTTTGCAAACTTAACAATCGAACTATGGCAGAAGTTATAAGAATGCCCAAAATGAGCGATACCATGGAGGAGGGAGTAATTGCCTCCTGGTTAAAAAAAGTGGGTGACCAGGTAACATCAGGAGATATATTAGCGGAGGTTGAAACCGACAAGGCCACCATGGAGTTGGAGTCGTACGAAGATGGCACTTTGTTGTACATTGGTGTACACGAAAAAGAGGCAGCTCCTGTGGATGGCATTATTGCCATAATTGGTGAAAAAGGAGAAGCTTACGAGCATTTATTGGAGGAAACCTCATCAAAGGACACAACTAGTTCTACCTCCGAAAATCCAAAGGAGGCCGATGCATTGCCCGAACCACCTAGCCAATCTGCCATAGATACCTCTACCATTAATGCTACTGTAATTAGGATGCCAAAAATGAGCGACACGATGGAAGAAGGTGTTATCGCTTCTTGGCTTAAAAAAGTAGGCGACCAGGTAGCTTCGGGAGATATTTTAGCAGAAGTAGAAACCGATAAAGCAACCATGGAGTTGGAGTCGTACGATGACGGCACTCTGTTGTACATTGGTCATCAGGCTGGAGAATCGGTGCCTGTGGATGGGGTGCTTGCTATTATAGGTGAGAAAGGGGCTAACTACGAAGCTTTATTACAGGCAGAGCAAGCTCCGAAAACTACGGTTGTCCAGCAAGAAAAAATAGCGGAACCTACATCAACTCCAAATGATAATAAAGCCGTTCCTGCACCGGCACAGGAAGCACCTGCCGCTACAACCAATGGCCGGGTAAAAGCTTCGCCTTTGGCAAAAAAAATGGCCAAAGAAAAAGGCATTGATTTGGCCTTGGTGTCAGGTACTGGCGATAATGGACGCATTGTAAAACGCGATGTAGAGGCGTTTACTCCAGCACCTCAAGCCAATGCCAATACTGCTGGTACAGTAGATGCCTCCTCAAGCACAGTAGCCTTGCCGCAAGTAGTAGGGGAGGAGAGCTTTGACGAAATTCCTGTGTCGCAAATGCGTAAAACCATTGGTAAAAGACTGGCCGAAAGTAAGTTTACGGCTCCACACTTTTATATTACCATGGAGATTAACATGGATAAAGCCATAGAAGCACGCAAAAGCCTTAACGAAATATCGCCTGTTAAAATATCGTTTAACGATATGGTGGTTAAAGCCACAGCCGCTGCTTTAAGGCAGCACCCTAATGTAAATGTGTCGTGGTTGGGCGATAAAATTAGAAAAAACCACCACATTCATATAGGTGTAGCGGTAGCGGTAGAAGATGGTTTGCTCGTGCCGGTTATTCGCTTTGCAGATAATAAATCGCTATCCCATATTTCGGCCGAAGTAAAAGATTTAGCCAAAAAAGCTGCCAATAAGCAATTGCAACCCCAGGATTGGGAAGGAAATACCTTTACCATTTCGAACCTGGGTATGTTTGGGGTAGAAGAATTTACGGCTATTATTAATCCTCCCGATGCCTGTATTTTGGCAGTAGGTGGTATTAAACAAACTGCGGTGGTTAAAGATGGGCAGTTAGTACCCGGTAATGTAATGAAGGTTACCCTAAGCTCGGATCACAGAGTGGTTGATGGTGCTTTAGGGGCTGCATTTTTGCAAACATTAAAAAGCCTCTTAGAAGACCCCGTTCGTATTTTGATATAGTTTAATTATCAATTATCAATTATCAATTGTCAATGAGGAATTATTAATGAGCCATGCTTAGGTGTGAAGCTGCCATGTATAATTTAGGAAATAACCATCTCACATCTCACATCTCATCCCAAAACTCTGCCACAATGTCAACGGCATATTAATTGCATGTAAAAAACTAAACGAAAAATATGGGCAAATCAAAGATTAAATCGACAACTGTACTGGCTATTGTACATAATGGCGAGGTGGTTGTAGGTGCTGATGGACAAGCCACTATGGGTAATTACGTTGCTAAAAGCAATGTAAAAAAGGTTAGGAAATTACAAGAAGGTAAAATTGTAACAGGTTTTGCAGGCTCAACAGCCGATGCCTTTACATTATTGGAGCGCTTTGATGAAAAACTAAATGCATACGGTGGTAACATGAAGCGAGCGGCCATTGAGTTAGCCAAGGATTGGCGAATGGATAGGTATTTACGCAAGCTCGAAGCGATGCTTATTGTAGCCGATAAAGCAGAAGTGTTAGTGCTATCGGGCACAGGCGATGTGCTGGAGCCCGACAACCAAATAGCTGCCATTGGTTCGGGAGCCATGTATGCACAATCGGCAGCCTTGGCGTTAAAAAAGCATGCTCCCCACATGAGTGCCGAAGAAATTGTGCGCGAAGCCCTTACAATAGCGGCCGATATTTGTATTTATACCAACCATAATTTGGTTATCGAAAAAATAAGCTAGTCATGTTAAAAATTTACCACAATCCCCGATGCTCAAAGAGCAGGCAAACTCTGCAATTAATTAAAGATGCAGATGCCGAGGTGGAAGTAGTTGAGTACCTTAAAACACCTCCTACCGAAGAAGAACTGCGTGAAATTGTAACCAAACTTAATTTGCCTATCGATTACCTGATTCGTAAAGGAGAAGAACTGTATAAAACTGAGTATAAAGGTAAAGAATTTACCGAGGACGAATGGATTAAAATTTTGGCCAATCACCCACAATTAATAGAGCGGCCTATTGTAGTGAATGAAGATGGTGAAGCTATTTTAGGGAGGCCACCCGAAAATGTAGGCCGCTTTTTGTAAGGCGTTATTGCTTACCTGGTCAGGCTACCTCATATATTTTTTTACCTGGTCATTCATACTTCTGCCCTTGCTAATGTCTTTAAAACTCGGAATTAATGCCTGTTCATGGTATTCAGCTTAACTGTTTTGGAGCTTGTTCAGCACATTTAATATCCGCATCACAGCTTGTTGCCAAAAGAGTTTAGGGTACTCAGCCTTTTAGAAACAATTCACAATTGCATTAGCATTGTGCTGAACCAAAAAACAGTGTCATAAGAACTAGATTTGGGTAGTATATGTATGCAAAATATGCCTCATGTGCCTTTAGGTACATTACGTGTATTACTTTTATCAAGCAAGCTTCAATTTATTCTTTGCCGGTAGGTTTCATTCTGCGGTTAAACATATTAAATCCTTTATTTCCATTTTTGAGCGAAAGAAAAATAATGAG
>JALWRJ010000437.1 GCA_026994125.1 Cyclobacteriaceae bacterium
ACGACACATACAATACAAATTTATCTTGCAAATGAGCCTTTATTTCGTTGCCAATAGCCTGCACTAAATGGGTTTTGCCCAAGCCCACCCCACCGTAAATCATTAAAGGGTTAAAGGAAGTTACTCCCGGTTTTTTGGCCACGGCATAACCTGCCGAACGTGCCAGCCGGTTGCAATCGCCCTCGATATAGGTTTCAAAACTATAACTGGCATTTAACTGCGACTCCCGGGGCATATCCATGGCTTCCAGTTTAAACGGGTTTACCATGGCCGGTTGCTTGGTTGGCCGCTGCTGATTTACATTAGGTAAATTTACCGTATAAGGCGAACTGTTTTTTGCCCCCTGATCTACAATTACCGAGTATTCCAATTTTGCCTTTTCACCCAGGGTTGCTACCAGGGCTTCTTTTAAAATATGCACATAATGCTCTTCAATCCATTCATAAAAAAACTGGCTGGGCACCTGTATGGTAAGCACCGAATCCTCAAGCTTAACGGGCTTAATAGGCGTAAACCAAGTAGCATAACTTTGTTCGGGCACCTTAGTTTTAATGAGCTTCAGGCATTGCTCCCATACCGATACATTATCTGCTTGCATGAACAATATTAGATAAAAAAGGAAAACTAGTTTTTAGCAGGGGCTCAAAGTTGAGTAAATTTTATGGAACTTAAAAGTGTGAAACCCACAGGTTGTAACAAAATGCCTGAAAAAAGTGAAAGATATCAAAATTCAGACAGTTTCTAAATTAGAAGTTCCATTTCATTACCTTTGAAAGGCCAAGTAACACTTATACCAATGACTGATAAATTGTTGTTATTAAAAGACTTTACTCCACAAGATAAGCAAGCCTGGATAACCAAAGCAACTGCTGATTTAAAAGGCAAAGCGCTGGACGAATTACAATCTACCTGGGAACCGGGCATAACAGTTGCTCCTTACTATACAGCCAAAGACACCCAAAAGCTCAACTACCTGAAAGCGTACGCAAACTGCCTGGCAACAAAAACTACCCCCGATGGGCAACCCCGCAGCTGGATTAACTACCAAAAAATTAAAATTACCTCCGAACAAAAGGCAAATAAACAAGCCTTAGAAGCCCTTAACCTGGGCGCTACCGGGCTTATATTTATAGGTAAAGGCAAGGTTGACTACAGTATTTTACTAAAAGATATCTTCCTGGAGGCATGTGCTGTTTCGTTCGAATCAGACCAAACCCCCGACTCATACCTGGCCTATGCCGAACAACAGGGCAAAGCCGAACAACTTACGGGCTATTGGCTGGGTAAGCATAACACAACAGCCGGAGGCTTTAAAACATGGGTACTTACCACTTCTAAAACAACAGTAGTTGCGCAGCTTACTGATGTGCTTCAACAAACGCTACCTACGCTACAAGCCAACCAATTTAACCTGAGTGCTACCAGTTTTATATTGCCCATAGGTACCAATTATTTTCTCGAAATAGCCAAACTGCGCGTGATGCGCATTGCTTTAACTACCCTGTTAGCAAAGCACAAGCAACTAATAAACCCGGCCGACATTGACATTATTGCGCATTCAACCACCTGGAAAAACGAAGCACTTGGCCCACACGAAAACCTTTTAAAAGGAACTACCGCAGCCATGGCGGCCATTATTGGAGGGTGCGATGCCCTTTACATTGCACCTGAAAACCCTAACCAAACTTTAAGTACACGTACAGCCCGCAATATTTCTACCATTCTAAAAGAGGAATCGTTTTTTGATAAAGAAGTAGATCCGGCAGCCGGTTCTTATTTTATTGAAAACTTAACGCATTTACTATTAACCAAGGTACTGGAACATGTTGGGCTTTCGGTAAACGATGTACCCCACCCCACTACGGTTTGTAGCCACGCCACCACCTGGCAAAGCAATGAAAAGGTAGGCGTAAAATCGTTTTACACCGCTTCAGAAACCCAAGGCTTAGAACATTTGCATTTTCATGCCGGCCTGCCTCCCTACTTACGAGGCCCCTACACTACCATGTATGCTACTCGCCCCTGGACTATACGCCAATATGCCGGTTTTTCAACGGCTAAAGAATCAAACGCTTTTTATAGGCGCAACCTGGCAGCCGGGCAAAAAGGGTTATCGGTAGCTTTCGATTTAGCTACGCACCGGGGCTACGACTCCGACCACCCCCGTGTGGTGGGCGATGTAGGAAAAGCCGGAGTTGCCATTGATTCGGTGCTGGACATGGAGGTTCTTTTTAAAGGCATCCCGCTCGATAAAATGAGTGTATCCATGACCATGAATGGAGCCGTATTACCCATTTTAGCCTTTTACATTGTAGCAGCCGAAGAGAGTGGAGTAGATAAAACACAGCTTAGCGGCACCATTCAAAACGATATTTTAAAAGAATTTATGGTACGCAACACCTATGTGTACCCGCCTGCTCCTTCCATGCGAATTATCTCCGATATTTTTAAATACACCTCCAGGCACATGCCAAAATTTAATTCCATTAGCATTAGTGGGTACCACATTCAAGAAGCAGGTGGCACAGCTGATATTGAATTGGCTTATACCCTGGCCGATGGGTTAGAATACTTGCGTACCGGCATTAAAGCAGGTATGGATATTGACAGTTTTGCCCCCCGGCTTTCCTTTTTTTGGGGCATTGGCATGAACCACTTTATGGAAATAGCCAAAATGAGGGCAGGTAGGTTGCTTTGGGCTAAAATAGTGAAACAATTTAATCCTAAAAACCCGAAATCGATGGCCTTACGTACCCATAGCCAAACTTCGGGTTGGAGCCTAACCGAACAAGACCCTTATAATAATGTGGTGCGTACTTGTGTGGAAGCAATGGCCGCTGTTTTAGGCCATACGCAATCGCTACATACCAATGCCTTAGACGAAGCCATTGCCTTGCCCACCGATTTCTCGGCCAAAATTGCTCGAAACACCCAAAAGTACATCCAAACCAAAACAGGCGTAACAGCCATTGCCGACCCCTGGGGTGGTTCTTATTACATTGAAAACCTAACCCACCAACTAATGAACCGTGCCTGGCGCTTAATTCAAGAAATTGAAGCAGCCGGAGGAATGGCCAAAGCCATTGAAACAGGGCTTCCGAAAATGAAAATTGAAGCAGCAGCCGCTCGCAAGCAAGCCCGAATTGATGCGCAAAAGGATGTAATTGTAGGAGTAAATAAATACCGCGTGCAGGACGATACCGAATTAGAACTGCTGGAAGTGGACAATACGGCCGTACGTGAAGAGCAAGTAGCAAGGCTCCAGCAATTAAAAGCAGAACGCAATGCAGAAAAAGTAGAACAAGCCCTGCATCAATTGGCCGAAGCAGCCAAAAACAATACCGGCAACCTGCTGGAATTAGCCGTAGAAGCTGCCCGACATCGGGCTACTTTAGGCGAAATTACCCAGGCCATGGAAAAATCTTTTGGGCGTTATACAGC
>JALWRJ010000438.1 GCA_026994125.1 Cyclobacteriaceae bacterium
ATATAGTAGTATTAAGTGGTTTGGTAAAAGAAGCAGAAAACAAGGAGGCCGTAGCCGGAGTATTGGCGCACGAAATAGCACATTTGCAACTACATCATGTAATGAAAAAACTGGTTAAAGAGCTTGGATTATCGGTAATAATGGGAGCAACCTCGGGAGGGAATGGCTCGGGTGCTGTTATTCTTAAAAGTATTAAAATGCTTAGTTCTACTGCCTACGACCGCAGCCTGGAAGAAGAAGCCGACCTAAAAGCAGTAAACTATCTGGTGCAAGCCGGCATACACCCCGAACCCTTTGCTGGTTTTCTATTCAACATGGGTAATAAAGAAGGAGATATTCAAAGCTATACTGCCTGGGTTAGTACTCATCCCAATTCTAAAGAACGAGCCCAGGCAATTTTAACTTATTTTGAAAGTCTTAAAGACGATAGCTTACACCTTCTTTCTGCAAATGATTCGCTTTGGCTACAAATGCAGCAAAAATTAAAAACTAAGGAATAAGGCGTAGGACAAGCCAACTGTTATAAACGCTAAAATACACCGCAAATACTATTGGCGCAAGCTCTTTACATAGTTGAGCAATGCTTTCATTTCCTGGTCATTAAATTTACCCTGCATACGGGGCATGGTGTTTTTACCTTTGTTTATTATAGCTTCTATTTCGCCCTCTGTTAGCTTGCTGGCTTGCAAATTTTTTGCCCCCGATAGCCCGGCTGTGCCATCTTGCCCATGACAAACTGCACACTGTGCATTATATAAAGCCTTGCCATGCAGGCTTAGCACGTAATTTTCGGCTTGTGGGTTGGTTATTACTTCTTCGGTAAAGCTATGGCGTTTACCCAACCTGGCCTTATGCACTTCGGCCAGCCCATAAGCACCCATAATAAGTGCCAGGGCGACCAGGGCAAATGCTTTTTTCTGTTTCTTAAACCCAATTACCGCTAACGGAATAGAGGTAAACACAAATACTAATTTTAGTATAAAAAGCATATCAAACGAGGCAATATCCATAAGTAAATAGCCACCGGTAAGCAAAAACAACAAGCTAATTACCATTTCAGGAATCTTAATAAAGTTCGTAAACCTTTGTAAAGTGTTGGTTTTATTTACCAGTAATAAAACAGTTTTTAGTAAATAGATGGCTGCAAATAAAATTACAACCAATTTGTGTGTGTGAAATAAAGCAGTAAATAACATAGCGGTAATTTTTAATCAAAGGAATAGTAAAATAGCAATGCGAACAAGTAAAAACCCCGTTTCTTTTTACTTACCGGCTAAAACTTATAATCTGCCACGCCTTTCATATTGGGTAGCCTGTCAAATACTTTAAATTTGTAATCAAAGGCCAAAATAGTAGCAAAAGGAAAGGTAAACAAATACACCCCGGCAATTACCGGATTAGCCGTAAAACTATACACGGCCCAGGTTTGCAAGCCAACTACTAAAGGAGCCAACACCAGGTTTGCCGCACTTTTTATACTACCATAAAAATGGATATCAGTTACCAGGTTTTTAATGATAAGATGCAATAACTTGTATCCTACAAAACTATTGATATAACCATATAAAAATACCGGAAATAGCAAAACCCGGTACGCCAAAGAGGGGAGAGGAGGCACCGGTTCCCGGGCATATTCCGATGGAGCCCGCTCAGGATGCTCCCGGTAAGGTTCACTTATTTTTTCAATAAGTGCCCTATCGTTGTTAAACTGTGCTAATTTATCGGGTTGGTCTTTTCGGGTAGCCAACCACTCATTTTCAATATACCGGTAACTGGCCGAAGGCCTAATGGACAGCACCAGGGCATCCATAGCCTTAAACACATCGTTTACCAGGGCATTATAAGCTTTGTTAGGGTTTTCTTTATACAAGGTTTCGTAGTGCTTCACCTTAATAGGCTCCCCATAATAAAGCAACATATCGGTTCTAAACCTTGTATGCCTACTGTAATTTAAACCTACAGGCACAATGGTTAAATCGAGTTCAAAATTATTGGCTTCCATGGTGGCAAAGGCAATGCGCGCTACGCCTTTTTGCAAGGGCCTCAAGGCCCGCCTTAAATTGTGATTTCCCTCAGCATACAACAAAAGGGGCTCTTTACCTAAGGTAAGCAAATCTACACATTTTTGTATAATGGTATCGTTTTTAGCCACCGAACGTAACCCATCACGCACCCGGTAAATGGGCATCATGTGCAGCGATTCTAACCAAAACCGGGCAATGGGGTTTTGAAAAATATTGGCTCGTACCAAAAAATATATTCTCCGGGCTTGCGAAAATAAAATAATTAGCGGGTCGAGAAATGCATTTTGGTGGTTCGAAACAAATATAACCGGGCCTTTATGCGGAATTTTAGCATAGTTAACAATTTGCCAGTTTTTTATATAAAACCTTAAAATAGTAGCTATAAATACACGTAGTGTATCGTAGTAAACTAAATGAACCAGTTGCCGAATAAATTTCATAATTAAACTAAGCTGTTTTTAAAAATTAAGCTTTAAATACAGATAAATCGAATAATTTACCTCGTGTAAAAATTAAACTCATCACCGTGCCACCCACAATATGCCAAATACCCCACCAGGCCATAATAATAGCCATACCACCATTTCCCTGGAAAATGCTAAAAATAATCACCAGCCCCAATCCCGAATTTTGAATTCCGGTTTCAATACTAATGGTGCGGCTATCGGCTTCGCTATTGCCTAACCATTTACTTATAAAATAGGCTGTACCCAGGGCTATGGCATTGTGAAAAAACACCAGGTAAATAATGTATTGATAATAATTTTTAAAAATTTCAAAATTTTGAATAAAGGCGATGGCAATAATAATAATGAGCAAAAAAAACGAAACCACTTTGATGGGTTCGGCAATTTTAGCTGCCAATTTTGCAAACTTATACTTAAACCATAGGCCAACCAATAAAGGGCCTGCCAAAATAGTTACAATGGTTTTAAGCATTTGCAGGGTTTCCAGTTTAATGCCTTTATTTATATGCTCACCTAAATATAAATTGCTCCAAAACTCAAAATTGAGCGGGGTAAATACCACAGCTAGTACCGTGGCAATAGCTGTAAGGCTAATAGATAAAGCCACATTGCCTTTGCTTAAATGCGAAAAAAAATTAGATAGATTACCACCCGGGCAAGCAGCTACTAAAATTAACCCTAAGGCAAGTCCCTCAATCGGTTTTGTAAAATACACAAATATAAAAGTAAAAAAGGGTAGCAAAATAAATTGGCTAACCACCCCTGTAATGACCGATTTAGGATTTCGGGTTACCTCTCTAAAATTTTTTGTTTCTATGGTTAAAGCCACCCCAAACATGATAAAGGCCATGGCTATATTTAGTGCCAACAGCCTGTCTTCAGAAAAGTCTAGATGAATTTCGGTGAGTGCTCCTTTCATAAACAGTAACGCAAATATATTTTTTTAAAATAGGAATTGCACTTACTTTGAGTACTTTTAATAATCCAAGCCCTCAAAATATAAAAATTATGTTTGTAGCTGTAGATATAGGAAATTCAAATATTACCGTGGGTTTAAAACAAAATGGCCGTTGGAAAGAGTACCGGTTTCCAACCCATTCGGAACAGCCGCTTTTACTTTTAAAGGAGCAAATTAACTTATTGAATATTAATAAAATAAGTGGAGTTTGTATAAGCTCGGTAGTGCCTACTGTTACACCCATCATTCGTTCCGAAATAGAACTTTTGTTTGGTGTAAAACCTTTGGTAATTAATAAAGCAGATTACCACAAACTGCCCATTAAACCAAGCAATCCCGATGAATTAGGCTCCGATTTACTGGTAAATAGCCTGGCTGCTAATCAACTTTTTAAAAGCTCCGAAAGTTTGATTGTAGATTTTGGAACCGCTTTAACCTACACCTATGTTACGGCCAGCGGAGCCATTAAAGGAGTGGCCATTGCTCCGGGCATAAATACGGCTATCCGGGCTTTATCTACCAAAGCGGCACAATTACCTGAAATTACGCCCACCTTGCCCGAAAGCGTACTAGGTACCGACACTGTTTCGGCCATCAAATGTGGTACTATTTGGGGCTTTGTGGGCCAGGTTTCGTTTATGATAGATAAAATTAAACACGAAACCACCCCCAATTTAAAAATTGTGGCAACCGGAGGCCTTTCGCATGTGTTAAAACCTTTAAACACCTTATTCCATCATATCGACAGGCATTTAACCCTAAATGGCATTGAGGCCTATTACCATTTGGTTGCTCACGGGTAATGCTATATAACCCTACGGGCATTTACCCAGGCCATAAGTGTTAGCAAAGCTCCAAACTGATGCAAAACCGCCAACCATACCGGCACGCCTAGCAACAACGTAGCAATACCTAAACTTGCTTGTAAGCTAACTACCCCAAATAATAAGCGGTACGCTTGCCGTTGAAAACTCGTAAGCGAAGGATACAAAAGTACACCCATTACCACAGTAAACGACCACACCGTTACGCCCAACCACCGATGCACAAATTGCACTCCTGCAATGCTGTCTATCCACACTAAACTCCCCAAACTTGTGCGTTGTACCATAATTATATCAGGTAACCATTCGCCTCCCATGGTAGGAAAAGTAGGGTAGAAGTACCCCGCTTTCAGCCCCGCTACAAAAGCGCCAAATACAATTTGCATGGCCAGTAACACCAAAAACATATACAGCATTAGCTTATAAAAAGGCACCATAACCGGGCTTTTAAACGGCTTGGCCAGGCGCAAAGCCAAATTAAAAATATAGGCAAACAGAAAAAATGCAGTTACCAAATGAGCGGCCAACCGATAGTGGCTTACATGGGGGTTATTTACCAGGCCACTTTTTACCATAAACCAGCCTAAAAATCCCTGAAACCCACCTATAAAAAGGATGAATAACAGTTTAGAAATGAGTGGTTTATCTAGTTTTTTAGTAACTAAAAAATATAAAAACGGAACCAGGAATACCACCCCTATTATCCGGCCAAGCAGACGGTGAGTATATTCCCACCAAAAAATAGATTTAAAATCGCTTAACGTATAATGTAAGTTTAATTTTTGATATTCCGGAAACTGTTGATATTTTTCAAAGGTAGCCTGCCATTCGGCTTGGGTTGTGGGAGGGATGGCGCCCATGATGAGTTTCCACTCCACCATAGACAAGCCCGACTGGGTAAGCCGGGTTATGCCACCAATAACTACCATAGCCGCAACCAGCAATGCTCCGGAAAGCAACCATACGACCAAATATTTTTGAGAAGAAAGGTTTTGTTTCATGGCCGCAAAATTAGCAAAACCGATTATAAAAAGAGGCTAAGCAACGGGCTACTTTACCCACCAAAGCATACTAAAAACTACAATCGAAAACAGCGTGCCCAAAGGCAAATACCAAAGCGTGCAAACAGACAATATAAGCCCTGCCACATGTGCCCAGGGTTGCTCCATATAAATACCATAGGCCAGTACCAGCCAGGCTATACCAAATACAACAAACAAAGGCCCTAATTTAAATACATCCAGCCCCAACCTTGTAAATAGCCCTGCCCAAGGGCCAGGTACAGGTGGCCCAATGTACTTGCCTTTAAACATAACATACAGGCCATCTAGCAACATATAGCCTCCATTTAACAGGCTAATTAGTAATATGGCCAAACGCATCGTTAATTTGTTTTTTCTTAAACAAAGTTACCCCCACATAAAACTGAATGGCATACGTAGAGGCCGACTGAACCACCACTAAATCGGGCTGTTCAATAATATTTTTAATCCCATTGGAAAATCGCAAACCGGTCACAAAACGCTGCGTAGGAAAAAACTCAAAACTTAGTAAAAAAGCCAGGTTGTTCGAGGCAAAAACAGCCGTTGCTTCGTTGCTGGCGCCAACCAATTGGCTGTACTGAAACCCCACCGATAAATTAAAATTATCTGTAAAATCGAACCCCACCGAAAGTGGCACATGTAAGTAGTGCAACCGTTGCGAATAATACCCCTCTTGCGAATAATTAACTTCGGGCATAAGTGCCCAACCCAGTTCATCCAGGTACAATTTATAACCAATACCAGCGTTTAAACCTAAAATGCCATCGGGGTTAATGCTATTTTTACTGCTTACGCTCGAATAATTAAGGCCGGCATGAGCATTCCATTTATTGGTTGACTGGCCAAAGCTTGAAAGCGCTAACAACAGAGTTACTATAATGATGTACAGTTTTAGATTCATACCTCCAAGTTAATCGATAATACCCTATATTTACAAACAAAGCCTCTGTATAATCAAGTTTTTACTTACTTTTATAAATTATAAACCCCTAAACGGGGTAAATGTTATTAAATAGATGTACCATGTTTACTGAAAACGAAGTATCAGCCCTGTTAGATTACCCGGGAATTCTAGAAGAAACCCAGTCCATAAAAAAGAAATTTATTGAAGAAGAAGCTGAATTTTTAGAAATCAACGATCACGATTTCCTGTCACTCATGTTGCTTACCCCTTCGGTAGGCATTGCGCTTTCAAATGGTAGCGTTAGTTTGTTCGAAGAGATGGCCCTTAATAAAAAAGCACGTAAACTATCCAAAGGTGGCTATTGGATGAAAAAAGACCCGGTAGTATTTGCGATGGAACACCTCATAAAAGGCTACGACAAATGGTCGCCTGTATTTTATGGTCATATTAAAACCCTGATGCACAAAACAATAGATGTAGATGCGCTATTGGATACCAATTTTTCAGTGGAAACATCCTCAGAATCAGCGCAATGCGTGCATGTGCTTAAATCTCCTTTTATCATTATTCGTTTTCTTACCTCGTTTTTTATGAATGATGAAGAAGAAGATATTTTGGCTGAACGCAAAATTGCTACCATAGAATACGAACGAGTAGAAGAAATTGCACAGCATTTAGGGATTAACAACCTGCCCATCTACCAAATTTATCGTTCTAAATTAATACGTAAATAAGCGGCTCATAAAGTTAGTATGGCAAAACAGATTGCATTTGTTTTAATTTGCAGCTTATGCTGGCTGGCCGGGCATGCCCAAAAAGAAAATTATAGTACCGGAAGCACGGGACTGGCTAAACTGCTTGGTGGCTTTTCGGCACATGTAGCAACAGGAACCGGATTTACCTTTTACAATCATAAAATAGCCGGGCCGGGTATTTTACAAAAAAGCACCGGTGAAGTATTCTTATTCGATAATTTTTATGTCATTGGCAGCGATACATTAAGCACCGGTTATAAAGGCTGGGTAAATAATGCCGAAGCAGTAAACGATATTCCCATTACCGATGAAGACTACTTACTGGGTACCGACACCACCGAAGTAAAGTACAAAGGCACCGGGATAAGTGTGCCTCTTTCGGTGTTTATTACTTATACCTACGACCGCTACCGTTTTGGAGGCGGATTTACATACGAACAGATGTTTACGGCCACCTATTACCCCAACACCTTGCCCAACAACCTAAAACCCTTTAAACCTGAGGTGGTAACTGCCTCTATGCTAAGGTATTACGGATATGTAGGAGGGGAGGTGTTTAGGTCGCTTAGGCATACCATAGCGGTAGATGCCATGGTAGGTACTTTTAAATATGGTAAAAAAAAGTTCAACCCCGACCAGGTTAAGTACAAATTATTTGTCAATGTAGGCGTTTCGTTCGAGCGTTCCTTATCCGAATATTTTAAAGTATTTATTCGCCCGGCTGTGGAGTTTAAAAGCTACGAGCTAGCTGTGCCCGGGCTGGGCTATACTGTTAATCATGTGGCTCCGGCTTTGTATGTAAATGTGGGCGCCATTTTGCGAATGCCCGAACTAAAAAAATGCCCGGTTAGCCAATGCAATACCCAAATAAACCATAGGCATGGCGATAAAATATACCGCAGTAAAATGCACCCTTTCTGGAAATGGCAAAACCCAAATTACGGTCAAAATTATCCACAATTAATTAAGTATAAGGGCAAAAATAAAAAGAAGAAAAATCCGTACTAAGTTTTTCTTTTCGTTGTTTGGAAATACTCGTTTTAAAATGGGTATTTTATCTACCTTATGGTTGCTCAAATCAAGATAAATTATCGTAAATTTGAGGCTTAATTTTTATTAACCTATATCTCTATAAATGGCAGAGGACGAGAACGAGGAGCAATTTGGCTCAGAGACCATTATTCCAATTAATATTGAAGATGAAATGAAATCCGCCTACATCGATTATTCGATGTCGGTTATCATTTCGAGGGCGTTACCCGATGTGCGCGATGGATTGAAACCCGTACATAGGCGTGTACTTTACGGCATGCTCGATTTAGGAGTAACCTATAATAAAGCATATAAAAAATCGGCACGTATTGTAGGGGAGGTGCTGGGTAAGTATCACCCTCATGGCGATTCATCGGTGTACGATACCATGGTGCGTATGGCACAAGAGTGGTCGTTGCGTTACCCCCTGGTAGATGGCCAGGGAAACTTTGGTTCGGTAGATGGCGATTCGCCTGCAGCCATGCGTTATACCGAGGCACGCCTTAAACGCATTGCTGATGAACTGCTAACCGATATTAACAAAGATACTGTTGATTTTCAACTAAATTTTGACGACTCGTTAAAAGAACCCACCGTAATGCCGGGTAAGCTGCCCAATTTATTGCTAAACGGAGCTTCGGGTATTGCCGTAGGTATGGCCACTAATATGCCACCCCATAACCTTACCGAAGTTGTAAATGGCATTTCGGCTTACATCGATAAAAACGATATTACCATAGCCGAGCTAATGGAGCATATTACCGCGCCCGATTTCCCTACCGGAGCCACCATTTACGGCTATACCGGAGTACGTTCGGCATTCGAAACAGGCAGGGGGCGGATAGTACTAAGGGCCAAAGCCCATTTCGACACCACTAAAACAGGAAAAGAGCAAATTATTGTTACCGAAATTCCTTACCAGGTAAATAAGGCATCAATGATTGAGAAAACAGCTGCCTTAATCAACGAAAAAAAGATAGAAGGTATTTCGGATATCAGGGACGAATCGGACAGGAATGGTATGCGCATTGTGTACGACCTCAAAAAAGACGCCATCCCTAATATTGTGCTTAATAACCTGTTTAAGTACACCCAATTGCAAAGCTCGTTTAGTGTAAACAACATTGCCTTGGTGAATGGCAGGCCCGAAATGCTTAACCTTAAAGATATTATCAGGCATTATGTAGACCACCGCCACGAAGTTGTGGTACGAAGAACCCAGTACGAACTAAACGAAGCTGAAAAACGAGCGCATATACTGCAAGGCTACTTAATAGCCCTGGATAACCTGGATGAAGTGATTGAGCTTATTCGAAGTTCGCGCGACCCCGAAATAGCCAAGCAAGGACTGATAGATAAATTTGAGCTTTCCGAAATACAAGCCAAGGCTATATTGGAAATGCGTTTGCAACGCCTTACCGGCCTGGAACGAGAGAAAATACAAAAAGAATACGATGAAATTCAGGAATTAATAGCCCGATTAAAAGAAATATTAGCCGATAAGGCCATTAGAATGGGCATTATTAAGGACGAACTGGCCGAAATTAGCGAACGTTATGGAGATGAAAGAAGAACCGACATAGAACATGCAGCAGATGATTTAACGGCCGAAGATATGATTCCTGATGAAGAAATGGTACTTACCATTTCGCATGAAGGCTATATAAAACGCACCGCCCTTAAAGAATACCGCACCCAAGGCAGGGGAGGTGTAGGCAGCAAAGGAGCCACTAGTAAAGACGATGACTTTACCGAACACCTATTTGTGGCTACCAACCACAACTACCTGCTGATATTTACGGCTTCGGGTAAGGTGTTTTGGAAAAAAGTTTGGCAAATTCCCGAAGGGGGAAAAGCGACCAAAGGCAGAGCCATTCAAAACCTGATTAATATTGAGGCAGGCGACAAAGTAAAAGCTGTTATTAGTGTAAAAAACTTGACAGATGAGGACTACATTAATAATAACTTTATTGTAATGTGTACCCAAAACGGTACCATCAAAAAAACCAGTCTTGAAGCCTACTCCAGACCCAGAACCAATGGTATAAATGCCATTAATATTGCCGAAGGCGACCATCTGCTGGATGTAAACCTAACCAATGGCAACAACCATATTATACTTGCTAATAGCAACGGGCTGGCCATTCATTTCCATGAATCGGATGTGCGATCCATGGGCCGAACCGCTACAGGAGTACGTGCTATGCGCATAGATACCAGCACAACCAAAATTATTGGTATGGTATGTGTAGCCCGAGAAGATGCCACCCTGCTGGTAGTTTCGGAAAAAGGATATGGTAAACGCTCATTAGTAGAAGAATACCGCATTACCAAACGAGGGGGTAAAGGGGTTAAGGCCATGAACA
Source organism: Cyclobacteriaceae bacterium (assembly GCA_026994125.1). Lineage (GTDB taxonomy): Bacteria > Bacteroidota > Bacteroidia > Cytophagales > Cyclobacteriaceae > JAKISE01. Next base: position 10,374 of record JALWRJ010000438.1, read on the forward strand.
TTACCGAAAAAACCGGTACATTAGTTGCTATAAAGGAAGTGGTTGATACTGACCAACTTATGATTATTAATAAAAGCGGTATTACCATAAGGATGGAAGTGGAGAACCTCCGTGTAATGGGTAGAGCCACACAGGGAGTTAAGCTAATCAGGTTAAACGAAAACGATGAGATTTCGAGTGTGGCTAAAGTTGAACAAATTACCGGTACTGAAGACAACAAGGAGGGGGATGAGGCAACTGAAAATACAAAAGATGAAACTAATAACGAACAAACTAATACAAACGAATAAACAAATGAAAAAGCTAATCATGCTGACCATTTTTGTGAGTGCAGTAGCAGCAAGTACTGCCTTTGGTCAGGGTAAAAATGTAACAAAAGCAACTGCTTTAATGAACAAAGGGGAGTTGGCGCAGGCAGCCGAAATGATTGAACCTGCCATAACTTTTGAAAAAACAAAGGACAAGGGTAAAACCTGGTACACACGTGCCCAAATATACGACAAAATAAGCCAGTCGGACGATGAAGCCCTTAAAACCAAATACCCTGAGGCAATTCGAATTGCAGCCGAAAGCTATTTAAAAGCTATTGATTTGGAAAAAGAAGGCTCTACCTACAAAGGGCTGGCTCAAGTAGCTTACGAGCAACTGTATGGTCGCAGCTTAAATGCAGGGGTTGAAAACTACAATAACCAGGATTACGCAACTGCCTACGATAAATTTATGGAAGTGGCTACCATTAAACCTACCGATACTACCGGCTATTTATATGGTGCTATGATGGCCGCACAACTCGAAAAATACGATGATGCACTTAAAAACTACGAAAAACTGATTGATATGGATCAGTATTCTCAAAGTGTTATAAGCAGTGTTATTTACCTATACCTGAACCAAAAAGATGACCCGGAAACGGCCTTAAAATTCGTGAAAATGGCACAAAAGAAATTTCCTGAAGAGTTGAATTTCCAACGCCAGGAGGTGGATATCCTTATTAAAATGGATAAAATGGACGAAGCCATTGTAGAGCTTAAGGATGCAATGGACCGTGAACCCGATAATGCCTTGTTGGTTTCGAACCTGGCCATGTTGTACGACATGACTAAAGATTATGATAATGCTGAAACCTATTATAAAAAGGCCTTGGAAATGGAACCTGCCAATCGCAATGCCTTGATTAATTTATCCGTTTTATACATTACCCGTGGCGATGGCATTATGGATGAAGTAAATGCCATGAGCATTAAAGAGTACAATAAAAATATTGACAACTACGAAAAGAAAGCCGCTGTAGAATACAAAAAAGCTATACCTTTATTAGATAAAGTAATTGAACTGGACCCTAAAGATGAACTGGGCCTACAAAACCTGCAAGCCGTATATGCCAAACTAAAAGATGGCAAAAAAGCTGAGGAGATTTATAATAAAAGAAAAAAATTGGGATACGTTAGCGAAGACTAATTGGTAAGTTAAGGGTAGTGGTATTAGAATTGCTACCCTTTGCTTCTTATCTTTTATTTAACATAATATAAATTATAGATCTAATAAGTGATTTGCATAGGAGGTCGGTGGTTTCATAAACTAAAGTAAAGAAAGCATGGGCATGGCTACTAGATCCCTCAAGATACAGGCAAACCAAATGCTTGTTGAGCTATTTCGAGTTCTTCGTTGGTGGGTATAACCCACACCGGAATGCTATCGGGTGCAGATATTAACCGCATACCTTTACCTTGTTCGTTTAAGGTTGGGTTGAGCTGTATGCCTACATGTTGCATGTTTTGCAGACACATACTGCGCACCACCGCACTATTTTCGCCTACACCTGCTGTAAACACCAGGGCATCAGGGGTTTGTCCCAGTGCAACAAGGTAAGCCCCTATATATTTTTGGATGCGGTACGTGTACACCTCCAGGGCCAGCTGGGCTTCCTCCTCACCTTGCTGTGCTCGTTGGGTAATGTCACGCATATCATTATCATTGGCAAGTCCTTTTAAACCACTTTGTTTATTGAGCAGGCGTTTAATTTCTTTTAAGCTGTAGCCCAAAGTTTCTGACAAGTAAAATACCACTCCCGGGTCTATATCGCCACTTCGCGTACCCATAACCAAGCCCGGCAAGGGTGTTAAACCCAAGCTGGTATCTATGCTTTGGCCATTTTTAATGGCGGCCATGCTGGCTCCATTGCCCAAATGAATAGAAATTAAGCTGGTGGCTTCCTGGGGCTTGCCCAGTAGCTTAGCGGTTTGTGTTGCTATATACTTATGCGAGGTGCCATGAAACCCATACACTCGAATTCCGTGCTGGGTATATAAAGAATTAGGTATGGCATAGCGATAGGCTTTTGGAGGGAGGCTTTGATGAAAAGCCGTATCAAAAACCGCTACTTGCGTAGCCTCCGAAAACAGGTTTTCGGCTATTTCTATGCCGGTTAAATTTGCCGGATTGTGCAATGGTGCCAAGGGTATGAGCTCTCGTATTTTTTCTTTTACCTGAGGCGTAATTTCCAGGGTATCCGAAAAGGCTTCCCCCCCATGTACAACCCTATGCCCCACCAAGGCCACTTCAGTAACTGAATGCAATACCCCCCACTCTTTTGCCACCAATAAAGTAGCTATTCGATGCATACCGTCTGTATGTGAAACTTTTTCAACTTTTTCTGAAACTTTTTTTTCGTTTTTGGTACCCGGATAAACTGTGTGCGTTATGGTTCCGGAGGTTTCTCCAATGCGCTCAACCAGGCCGGCACACAGCACACGCCCGGCCGGCATATCGAATAATTGGTACTTGATAGAAGAGCTGCCGGTATTAATAACCAATACTTTTTTAGTAGTTGTCA
>JALWRJ010000439.1 GCA_026994125.1 Cyclobacteriaceae bacterium
GGGTTTTAAGTGTTTTGTTTTAAAAAGCTTGCACTTTAATCCCTAAATTTGAAGTTAACAAACTGATAGTAAATAAGCAAGACGCTTTTCAGCAAGTCCTGTTTAGTTTCCGAAATGCCGTTATGACATCACTAAACCCTAAATATGTGAAGAAGAAGGGGCAATAAAAAAGTATGTGTGTTAGGCCATGAGTTCTTTAAGCTTACCATCGCTATTTGCAAGCATTTGTACCGATTCGCTCAGGCTATCGGATATGCTACGGGTATCTCTAATTTTGGTAGTTATTTCGTCAATAGATTTTTCAATTACATCAACTCTTACCACTTGTTCAGAGGCTACCATGGCTATTTGTTTTATGCGCTGATCTATTACATTTATTTCTTTAATCATCTGCTTAATGCTTTGGTCGGCCACATCCGAAACAGACATACTATCCGTAACCAAATCTTTAATTTCTTTTGAGCTTTCCTGAGCACTTTCGGCCAACTTGCGCACCTCGGCAGCTACCACGGCAAACCCTTTACCGGCCTCCCCGGCCCTGGACGCCTCTACGGCTGCGTTTAAGGCCAACAAATTGGTTTGGGCGGCAATATCTTCAATCAGCCCTATCTTTTCGTTTATGTTTCGGATGGCATCAATGGTTTTTTGAACTACATCCTTGGTTTCGTTTATAAACGAGTTGGTTTTAGACACTGTACCGGCTGTTTCGTTGGCCGCTTGGGCATTTCCGGTAAACGAAGCCGTCATATCCTTCAAATTTCCGGCAATAGTATCTACATTTTGCACTTGATTAGCAGCCGATTTGGCTAACTCATCCGATGATTTTTGTAAGGCTTGCGAAATTTGCTGCTGCATACTTGACGATTGTTTTATATGGCTTAGCAACAAACTAAGCTCTTTGTTTTTTTCCTCGGTTTCACGCGCCATCCGGTTGGTTCTTCGTTGGGCATCTTCCGATATTTTCATTATAAAAAACAATATAGCATTAATTACGATAATGGCTATAATGTAGCTAACCATACCTGTTTTAGCCAATTTTTCATACTCTCCGGTATAAAATTCGGCAGAGGAGTTGTGCAAATAAACTACACTTGCAATCACCAATAATGCATTTACCAACAACGAAATTCGATTACCAAATAAGGCACTTAGCGAAAGCATGGCCATTAAAAAATACATGCCATTTACATAGGTGGTAAGCGGATGAATGGTATTTTTTGACATTAGCATGCCTACCATTAAGGTAACAACCAAACCCGTAGAAAAAAACATACCGGCTATTTTGTACGAAGCTAGCCGAAGCATAAACAAATTAATAACCGCCACCAAACCCAGCATTAAGGGCACGCCAATATTAGCAAAGCTGGCTGCTTCGCTTGTTTCTGACATTAAATTGGTGATAATACGTACACTAACTATCACAAATGCAATGAGGGTAAGCACCGTTAGGGCTTTGGCTTTGGCTTGAACAATATAAGGTTTTGAAATACTGTTTTTGGTAAAATAAGCTAGTAAAGTTTTCATAAGTACCGAGTAAAAAAATCTAAATTAATCATTTTTTAACTCTATTAACAGGCTGCAAAGTTCATTTTATAAAAAAATAATGCTAAGAGCCTAAAGTAATATAAAGAATACCCTTCTGTTACACCACATTGTTTTAATTTGGCTAATAATGCAATGTGTAATTGTCGCAGGTGGGCACTTTATTAAAGATATCTAGCCCTCGTCCATAAAACACTTAATAAGCTTACTCAGCTGTTGAGTTTCAATTAAAAAGCCATCGTGGCCAAAGTCCGACTCAATTTCAACGCAAATAGCATTGGGCATAGCCAGTGCCATTTGGCGGGTTTGGTTTGGAGGCACCAACCCATCGGATTTAATAGCAATGGCTAAAGTGGGTGTATCTATTTTTTGAAGCGCAGCATACTCGCCTCCTCTGCCACGGCCAATATGGTGGGTATCGAGGCAGTGCGTTAAATAATAAAACGATAAGGCTGTAAAGCGCTGCACCAATTTTTGGCCCTGGTAGCGAATGTAGGAAGCCGCTTTAAAATCATGTAATTTTTCGGCTGTATCGGTTTGTTGTGCAATGTAGGCCTGCGGGGTGCGGTATTGCAACAAAGCCATCCCTCGAGCCGCCCGCAGGCCTGCTTGTCCTCCCTGAGGTTGCCCAAAATCGGGATCGGCCTGCAAGGCCAGCCGCTGTGCTTCGTGAATAGCCTGCCCCCAGGCGGTTTCTTTAGCTGCACATGCCACCAGTACTAAATGCTGCAATCTTCCGCCAAACATATAGGCAAACTCCAGTGCCTGGTTGCCTCCAAAAGAACCACCTATGGCCAGATAAATTTGATTTATTTGCAAATGAGTAGCCAACAGTAAATGTGCTTTTACTACATCGCGCACAGTAAAATGGGGAAACGATAAATTTTCGGGAGCAGTACTACCATAAGGCGAACCAAGTACATTGGCACACACTATAAAATGCTTTGCAGGGTTAAGCACTGCATTATTGCCCACGAGGCCTTTCCACCAGTTACCGGCATCGGCATTAGCCGTTAAGGCATGAAAAACCCACACTGCATTATTTTTTTCTTTATTAAGTTGACCTAGCGTTTGATAGGCAATGGTTAGGTCGGGTAGTATTTCGCCCGATTCTAACACAAAGGGTTGGTTTATTTGTAACGTATGATTCATTTTGAATTATCTAAAGCTTGTTCAATATCATAAATAATATCTGTACTATGTTCGAGCCCCACCGAAAATCGGATATAGCCGGGAGTTATGCCTACTTCGGTTTGCTGATGTGGGGTTAACTTGCTATGCGTTGTTGAAGCCGGATGGGTAGCAATACTACGTACATCGCCCAGGTTGGCTGTTAGGCTGTGCAGTTGCAGTGCATTCAAAAATCGGGCACCTCGCTGGGCATCTCCTTTGAGTTCACAACCTACCAACCCACCACCTTGCAGCATTTGCTTTTGGGCCAGAGCTAGCTGTGGGTTTTCTTTACCAAACGGGTAATACACTTGCTTAACCTCGGGATGATTTTTTAAAAAATTGTACACCTGACGGGCGTTTTCGCAATGCCTATCCATACGCAAGGCCAGGGTTTCTAAACTTTTAGACAGCACCCAGGCATTAAATGGCGACAAACTGGCACCTGTTCTGCGTAAAAATTGATAGCACACCTCAACGGCCGCTTGGGTGCCTACAATGGCACCTCCTAACACTCGCCCTTGCCCATCGATGTACTTAGTAGCCGAATGGATAATTAAATCGGCTCCAAACCTGGCTGGTTGTTGCAAATAAGGAGTAGCAAAGCAATTATCTACACAAAATAACAGCTTATTGGCTCGGCATAATTTTCCTAAAAAGGACAAATCGGCCAATTTTAAGGTAGGGTTCGAAGG
>JALWRJ010000440.1 GCA_026994125.1 Cyclobacteriaceae bacterium
GGCTGTAATTCTATTTTTAGTACATTTTCCTTTTCTTCGGGTTTAACATCGGGGCAATATTCAAGGCTATTGATTTGATTGATATGTTCTATTATTCCTTCCGAAAAGAGGAACCCAACTGCAAGTTCTTTATCATGGCCCGGAGTGCGCATAGTTACCGATACATTTAGTTGTTCGCGTTGCTGGGTAGGCCCATAGCCTAATCGTAGTTCCAGGGGCTCTTCTATGGCCACCAGGTCGGGGTATTGCTCCCGCCCTGATGTGCCCATTTTAGTGATTTTTACTGATGCAACGGGAGTACCCATTACGAAAGGCCTGTAATGTTTCCTTCTTTGTCAATATCTATTCCTTCGGCAGCCGGAACGGCTGGTAAACCGGGCATACGCAACATGCTACCGGTAATAGGAATAACAAAGCCTGCTCCGGCAGCAATCTCAAACTCTCGTACGGTAAGCTTAAATCCTTCGGGGCGCCCAAGTAGCTTGGTGTTATCCGATAACGAATTTTGAGTTTTTGCTACACAAATGGGTAGGTTTTCGAGGCCCAGCTTTTTAATAATTTTAAGGCCGGCTTTGGCTTTGGGATTAAATACCACCGAACCGGCTCCATAAATTTTCTTTGCCACTTTTTCAACTTTTTCTTCTATGGAGTCGTTCCAATTATAAATAGGGTTGTAGGTACCACTGGCGGCTTCGGCTGCTTTTACTACCTCGGCTGCCAGTTCTTTGGTGCCATCGCCTCCAAACTCCCAACCTTCGCAAAGAGCTACCCGAACCCCCAGGTTTTCGCAGGCTTGGGTAATGGTATCGAGTTCTTCCTGGCTGTCGGTTACAAATTTATTAATGGCTACTACCGGAGCCAGTCCAAACTGTTGAATGTTTTCGATGTGTTTTTCCAGGTTGCCTAAGCCGTTTTTGAGGGCTTCTACATTGGGTTGGGTTAGTTCGTTTCGTTCCTGGCCACCATGGTATTTAAGGGCTCTAACGGTGGCCACCAGTACTACGGCTTTTGGCGAAATACCTGCATAGCCGCACTTGATATCCAGGAATTTTTCGGCTCCTAAATCGGCTCCAAAACCGGCTTCGGTTACCACATAGTCGCTTAACGACATGCCCATTTTAGTGGCAATAACCGAGTTAGTGCCCTGTGCAATATTGGCAAAAGGCCCTCCATGAATAATGGCCGGATTGCCTTCCAGGGTTTGTACTAAATTAGGTTTAATGGCTTCTTTTAGTAAGGCAGCCATGGCGCCATTTGCTTTTATATCGCGCGCATATACAGGCTTTCCGTCAAAGGTGTCGCCCACATAAATGTTACCCATTTTTTCTTTTAAATCTTCCAGGTCGTTGGCCAGGCATAGGATGGCCATAATTTCGGAGGCTGCGGTAATGTTAAAGCCGGCTTCGCGTAAAAAACCTCCTGTTTTACCTCCCAGCCCCGATACAATCTGGCGTAAGGCACGGTCGTTCATGTCCATTACACGTTTCCAACTCACGGTTCGCGGGTCAATACCCAGGCTGTGTTTCGGGTTTTGAATGTTGTTGTCTATTAAAGCAGCCAGCAGGTTATTAGCTTTTTCGATGGCAGCAAAATCACCGGTAAAATGAAGATTGATGTCTTCCATGGGCACTACTTGCGAATAACCCCCTCCGGCAGCTCCGCCTTTCATTCCAAAAACAGGGCCAAGCGAGGGTTCACGAAGTACGGCAGTGGCTTTTTTGCCAATTTTATTCAGGCCTTCCACCAGCCCAATCGAGGTGGTTGTTTTGCCCTCGCCCGATGGTGTGGGTGTAATGGCCGTTACCAAAATCATGTTCGATTGTGCTACTTTTTGTTCATCAATTAAGCTGAGAGGCAGCTTGGCTTTATATTTTCCGTAATGTTCCAGTTGATTATCGGGTACATTAAGTTTGGCAGCTATCTGGTTAATATGCTGTAGTTTTGCTTCTTGGGCAATTTCCAAGTCGGATTTAACGCTCATTTTTTATTTTTTTATACGTGGTTAATAGGCCTAACAAGGTTAGGATACAGTTGCAATTTTAGTGAATTGAGAGGAAAGATGATTGAAAATGAAGCAATATAAACCGTTTAGTTTTAAACAATTTAAGGTAAGGCAAAACAGGGCTGCTATGAAGGTAGGTACAGATAGCGTTTTGCTGGGTGCCTGGGCGCACATAAAGCCTGGTGATAAAGGGTTGGATATTGGAACCGGTACAGGAATTTTAAGTTTAATGTTAGCGCAAAAGGTAAATGGAAACTGCCAACTAGATGCCCTGGAAAAAGACCCAGCCGCAGTATTGGATGCGATCGAAAATTTTGAAGAGTCGCCCTGGCCTTCTTGTTTTTCTTTGTTTGAAACACCCATACAGCAATTCACACCCGGTTCGTATTACGATGTAATTATTAGCAACCCGCCATTTTTTGATGGATTGCCTCCTCCAAACCAGCACCGAACACTAGCTCGTAATACAAGTAAGAGTTTTTCACTGCCTTTGTTGCTACAATTTAGTAGTAAATGGTTAGCGACTGGCGGTAACCTTTACCTGGTGTTACCATTTTTTCAACTCGAAACCTTACAAGCAGAGGCACAAAGGGTGGGCTTGCAAATGGTTAAGCAATTAATAATAAAACCCAAACAAGCTAAGTTGCCCAATCGGGTACTCGTATGTTTGCAAAGGCGAGCGGCTCATTTACAAAGTGTACAAACCGAAGAGCTGATTGTAAGAGATGATTTTGGAAATTATACCCAGGCACATCAACTACTTACTCGGGCTTATTACTTAAATGCGAAGTAAGTGCCTGTAACCACAAGAGAATGTTGAGTGCGATAGCAATTGGTATTGGGTAGCCTGCTGGTATATTTTGGAAGTTGTATATATGTATATAAAAGGATACATTAATTTTGAATAAATATGCAATTGTGTTGCTTAAAGTAAACGTATAATCTATAATAAATCAGATTGTTATGAATAAAAAAACTGATTAAAATAATAATATATGTAAATGTAACTTTATGTATCCGAAAATTTATGATATATTTAATGTTTGGAGGCTTAACAACGTACTACACTTGTTTTTAGCCCTTGGCATATATATTGCCTCCCGTATTTTTTAAATTTACTGAATATGGAAAAACAACAGAGAACACCCGACCGTAACCTGGCCATGGAATTAGTACGGGTAACGGAGGCAGCAGCTATTTCAGCGGCTCGTTATATGGGCACAGGCAATAAAGAAATTGGTGATCAGGCAGCCGTAGATGCTATGCGGGCGGTACTTGATACAGTTGATATTGAAGGTACGGTTATTATTGGAGAGGGCGAAAAAGACGAAGCACCCATGCTGTTTAATGGCGAAAAAGTGGGTAATGGGCATGGCCCGGCTATGGACATAGCTGTTGACCCCGTGGAAGGCACTCGTTTGCTGGCCAATGGTACGCCCAATTCTATTGCAGTAATTGCCGCCTCGGCCAAAGGCAGTATGTGGGTGCCCGAGGATTCGTTGTATATGCAAAAAATTGTGGTGGAAGAACGAGCCAAAGAAGTTATTGATATTAATGCAAGCCCGGCCAAAAACCTATCGCAAATAGCTAAGTCACTCGACCGAAATGTAAGTGAACTAACCGTTTTTGTATTAGATAAACCCAGGCACCAAAATTTAATTAAAGAAATTAGGGAGGCAGGGGCTCGGATTACCTTACATACCGATGGAGACGTGATGGGAGCCTTAATGGCGGCTATTCCCGGAACCGGAGTAGATGTATTGATGGGAACCGGAGGCACACCCGAAGGAGTAATAGCAGCAGCCGCTGTTAAAGCCTTACGTGGAGGTATGCAGGGTAAACGCGACCCGCAACTAGACTATGAAAAAGAGGAGCTTGCCAAAAAAGGTGTTGACTTAGCCCAGGTACTGCATATAGATGACTTAATTAGAGCCGATGATGCTTTTTTTGCCGCTACCGGAATTACCGAAGGCTCGTTTTTAAAAGGCGTGCACTTTGATAAAATAAAAGGCGTAACTACGCATAGCATAGTTATCCGTGCGTTATCTGGTTCAATACGTTTAATCGAAGGTAGCCATGCACTAAAACGTAACCTTGAGTTTGGAGCGAAAGGCCTACAACAAGCCGTAAAAATGGCGAGTATGTAACGGCCTTGTATTGTAAAGTGAGCAATGTATTTTTAGACTATGGAAAAAATTAATGCAGCATCGTTTGTAAAAATTTTGATAATAGGTGCCGGCAACGGAGGAACTGCATTGCTCCAACAACTACATAACGATCCAAGCACACAAATTTTAGGTATTGCCGATGCTAATTTGGAGAGCCGGGGTATTCGGTTGGCCATGGATTTGGGTATTCCGTTTTCATCCGATTTTATACAGCTGATACAGCAACATCAAAACGAAATTGATATTATTATAGATGTTACGGGTAACCCACGTGTACAAACACAGCTCTCGGCTTTAAAACCCGAGCATAGCCGGCTTATTGTGGGTATTGCAGCAAAGTTTATTTGGGAATTGCTGGAATCGAGAGATAATAATAAAAAGTTGCAGCAGCGGTTTGAGTATTTAAAAAGCCAGGTAGAAGGCCGGGAGCGAGACCCGGTTATTTTTGGCTCGAACCCCTTGATGCAGGAAATTGAAAAAATGGTGCAGCAGGTGGCTCCTACACCCTCTACGGTACTCATAAATGGCGAAACCGGAACCGGTAAAGAAATGATAGCGCAATCGATACATGCGCAAAGTCAGCTAAGCAACAAGCCTTTTTTAAAAGTTAACTGCACTGCTTTTTCGGCCGAGCTCCTGGATAGCGAACTTTTTGGCCATGTGAAAGGTGCTTTTACCGGGGCTGTAGCCGATAAGCCGGGCATATTAGAAAAAGCCGATAATGGTACCTTGTTTTTAGATGAAATAGGTGATGTGCCAATGGAAATGCAGGTTAAGCTATTGCGCTACCTGCAATTTGGCGAAATACGACCTGTGGGTGCCACCGAAACCAAGCTGGTAAATACACGCATTATTACTGCTACCAACCGTAACCTTACCGAACTAATTAGCCAGGGTAAATTTCGCGAAGATTTATACTACCGGCTTAATACATTTACCATAGAGCTGCCTCCTTTGCGTAGCCGTAAAGAAGATATTCCGCTTTTTGCTTATCATTTTTTAAAGAAAGCTGTGCTTAAAATAAATAAAATTGTAAATGTAATTGCTCCTAAAGCCCTGGAGCATTTAAGCGAATATACCTGGCCGGGCAATTTACGTGAGTTGCAAAGTGTAATTGAGCGAGCCGTAATTCTTACTACTTCCAAGCAAATTGATAAGGAGCATCTTCCTTTATCTATACAATCGGTGGCTCCGGGCTTCGATTTTAACAGTAGTTTAAAAGTGGCTAAAGTAAAGGCCTTGGAAGTGTTTGAGCGCCAGGCTATACAGCATTACCTTACAAAATCAAAAGGAAATATTTCGTTGGCTTGTGCCTATGCTAAGGTGTCGCGAAGAACTTTTTATAAGCTACTAAACAAAACCAATATTGATGCCCGTAAGTTTAAGAAAAAATAAGTGTACTACGTTGCCTGGTTTTCTTAGAATTGTACTCTGCTAATGAATAATCCTATTTTAGCTATAAGTAGCACTAAATCAGTAAAATAGAGGTGCGAGAAGCTAGGTATTGTTATAGATATTTAGTATATTCCGTACTTTAATTCCTAACTAAAACAAATACAGCTATGAAATTTCACCCTAACGAACTTACCTTATTATTAGATCCGTCATCTTCAACAGGCCGAAAACTTAGGGCTTTTGCACATTCTATTTGCAGCAATATTAATGAAATTGATTACACTACTACCCGGCTAACTACTACGGTATGGAAAGAGGTGGTTACCCTGTTGGGTAACCACCCTGAGGAATTAATTGATAAAGATCACCCGTTAATAAAAGATCAGGTAAAAGAAAACAATTATACCATGCATGGGTGGTTAAACGTGTTGCTTAACAGTCCGCAGGTGCTTAAAGGGCCCATTGCCATCCGTAAAAACAAAGCTATTTTATGCACCAACCCCAACGATATTTTAAAGCTGGGGATAAGCTCTAATATACCTACCAAGCCATTGCCTCATTTACGGGCTCGTTAATTTACCAGTTTTATAAAGGCAGGGTGTATATCAATTTTCTTTTGTTTATACAAACTGCCAATGGCTTTTTTAAAGGCTTTTTTACTTAGGCCAAAAGTAGATTTAATTACTTGCGGGTCCGATTTATCTGATACAGGTAATTGGCCGTTGTTTTGTTGTAGTAGTGTCAATATTTTATCGGCATCGTTCTGCTGCGTAGCAGCTCCGGGGTTGCGCAACGAAACATCCAGTTTGCCGTCTTCGCGTACTTTGCGTACAAAGCAATTGAGTAAATCGCCTTGCTCCACAGGCTCAAATACCTCGTTGGCATACAGCATACCCCAATACTTATCGTTTACCAGGAGTTTAAAACCCAAATCGGTTTGGCTTACTACCCAGGCTTTTACTTCGGTTCCTCGTTCAAATTGAGCATCATCGTAAATAAAAGCGCTTAGTTTTGCCACCCCTATAATACGGTTGGTAAGGTGGTCTAACACTACTTTAACAACATATTTACCACCAATTTGCATGTTGTTTTGCATTTCGCGCTTAGGTACCAGTAGGTGCTTTTCGAGGCCCCAGTCCAAAAACGCCCCAAACGGAGCTACATCCACTACCTCCATAGCAGCAAACTGCCCAACCTGTGCCAGGGGTTTCAAGGTAGTAGCTACCAGGCGGTCTTCTGAATCTTTGTACACAAACACTTCCAATTCATCGCCTGTTTTACTGTGTTCAGGAACATACTTATTGGGCAGTAGCACTTCGGTATCGTTAAAGGCCAGGTAAGCACCGGGAGGGGCAAAACGATTGATGGGTAGTGTATTTATTTTTCCGAAATCGGCCATGGGAATTAATTTTGAAAGGCTGCAAAAATATTTTAGCAAAAGTACCGTAATAAATGCAATACCGTTGAGTGCATTCGAATTGCTTTGCTAATTTTGAGAAATTTTTTTAACGAATATGCATATAGCAGTAGCAGGAAATATTGGTAGTGGCAAAACCACCCTTTGCGAAATGTTGGGTAAGCATTATGGATGGCAAACCGAATTTGAATCGGTAGATAATAATCCGTACCTGGCCGATTTTTACGAGGATATGAGCCGTTGGGCTTTTCATTTACAAATTTATTTTTTGAATAGCCGTTTTAACCAGGTAAATGCGATTAAAGCAGCCGAGAAAACAGTGATTCAAGATCGAACCATTTACGAAGATGCCTATATTTTTGCTAAAAATTTGCATGCTTCGGGGCATATTAACGACCGCGATTACGAGAGCTACTTAAATATTTTTAACTCTATGATAGGCTTTGTTGAGCCTCCGGATTTACTGATTTATTTGCGTGCCGATATACCCAAGTTGGTGTACCAGATTCAAAAGCGGGGGCGCGACTATGAAGACGCTATTCAATTAGAGTACCTTAAAAACCTAAACACCCACTACGAGGATTGGCTTACCAACTACACCTTGGGTAAATTGCTTATTATTGATGTAAATAATATGGATTTTGTAGCCAATGTAGATGATTTTGCTGAAATAGTAGGTAAGATTGATGTTGAGCTATTTGGCCTGTTTAGCGAACCTTTAGCGTAGAAAAGGTGTGGTTATTACGAAATTGTAGCTCATTTAAGAAAAGAATACGGCTCAAAAATACAAAATATTGAGCCGTATTTACTATCTTTGTGAGCTAAATATATGCTATGGAAATAGAAAATTTAATATTAGAATTCTTAAAGCAAAATCCTGAAAGTTCTTCTGTTGAAATTCAAACAGGAATATCTGATAAAAAGAGTATTGCCACAATAAAAAGGATTTTATCTAAACTTTTAGCAAAAAGGTTAATATCGTCAACAGGAAAAGGGAAAGCGACAAAATATAAATTATCACCATATTATAATTTGTTTTGTGAAATTGATATTCAAGATTATTACAAAAAAGAGATAGATGAAAGAACAATAATTGAGCATTTCAATTTTTCATTATTAACGGAAATTTTTCCAACAACAAATTTATTCACAGAAGATGAATTAAATCTGTTAACCGGTTTACAAAAAGAGTTTGAGAAAAACATAACTGAATTAAGTGAATTTGAAATAAAAAAAGAATTTGAACGGTTAGCTATTGATTTAAGCTGGAAATCTTCACAAATAGAAGGGAATACTTACTCGCTATTGGAAACAGAAAGGCTCTTAAAGGAAAAAGAAACTGCGGCAGGGAAATCAAAAGAAGAAGCTGTAATGCTACTTAACCATAAGGAAGCTATTGATTTTATAATTGAAAATCCTGATTATTTATTTCCTCTATCTATATCTAAAATTGAAGATATTCATAGTATCTTAACAAAAGAACTTGCCGTTGACAGAAATATAAGAAAAAGAAGAGTTGGTATTTCAGGCACCAATTATCGCCCAATAGATAATGAATTTCAAATTAAAGAAGCGTTGTCCTTAACTTGCGATTTGATAAATAAAAAAGAAAATGTTTTTGAACAGGCTCTTCTTGCTCTAATTCTTCTCTCATACATTCAGCCTTTTGTTGACGGAAATAAGAGAACGGCAAGAATTGTAAGTAATGCAATTTTGATAAATCATAAATATTGCCCTATCTCCTTCAGAACGGTTGATAGTGTTGATTACAAGAAAGCTATGTTATTGTTCTACGAGCAGAATAATATTACAATTTTTAAAAGAGTATTTGTTGAACAATATGAATTTGCAGTAAAAACATATTTTTAGAAGAAAGAAAAACGAGCTACAACAATAGGCATTGGGCGAGTGATAAATAATAGAAACATTATGAGTACAAATAAACGGTATGGTAGATTGAAAGTTAGGTGTTTCAAAACGCCCAACGCTTCATACACAAACCGTTCAATGGAACAGCCATCCCTACTGTAAAACACACAATAGTGTTTATTCGTATAAGTATTTAAAGGATATCAAATTTTTTTGCTATCCTTGTAAACCGAAATTATAAAGACGATGGAAGAAAAGCAAATAAAACTACTAAAAGCACTTGCAAAAAAGATTCAGTCTGAAAAGAAAGAAAGAACGATGGTTGTTGCTTCGCTTCAATCTGCAAAAATTCTTACTAAAGGAGAAAACTTTACGGGACACTTGAAAAATCTAGATAAAGTTTTTGCAGGAGCTGAATAATGTATCAAAAAAGGCCAAATTTAACTATTGGGTTTCATGGATGCGAGCTTTCTGTAAGGGATGATTTAGTTAAGAACCCTGACAGAGTAAAAAAGAGTCAAGAAAAATTTGATTGGTTGGGTCATGGGTTCTATGTTTGGGAAAATAATTACTCTAGAGCACTAAAATGGGCAGAAGATAAACAAAAAAGAGATAAGATAACAACCCCTTCTGTCATTGGAGTCTTATATCAGCTTGAATATTGTCTAGGTTTTACGGACTCTGAATTTATCGAATTACTTCCAGTATATTATGAACTAATGAAGTCCGACTTATCTTTAGCGAATAAGAAAATCCCAGTAAATAAAGACTTCCCAAAAGACCAGCATCATGATCTTGTTATACGTGAACTAGACTGTGCAGTAATTGAATATATGCACCAAAAAATTAGTGAGCAAATAAAATTGGATATTGCTAAAAAAGAATATAGTGAATTAAAGCATTTCGATACAGTACGAGGAATTTTTACAGAGGGTGGTTCAATCTTTGAAGGAGCAGGCATACAATCGAAAAACCATATTCAAGTATGCATAAGAAATCTTAATTGCATCAAAGGTTTCTTTATTCCACGAAAAGAAACTAGATTTCCGTAAGGCTAGCTTACAACAATCGCTTTGCAGGTATACCGGCAGTAAAGTATGCTGATAATTTTATCTATAAACATTAACTTTAGCTTTCCAGGGACACCTCAAAACTTGATCCGTTAGGGTGTAAGGCAAAAACCGAGATGAATTCGATGAAAATATTAAACTTGCAGCAATGCATGCAAATATGCGTACAGGTTCATAGCCACAGCCTCATGTTTAAGGGTGTTGTTCTACTTTGTGTTTTTGCCAGGGAGCCGTAGTGCGTTGACTAACATCGTAGGCAAACCATAGCATTAGCAACATAAAAATAATAAATGCCAGTACAAATATTTTTTTAGATTTGTTCATGGGGTTTCTTATTAGTTAAGCAAAGTACACGTTAGTTTAATCTACCTCGGCCGGGTTTACCCGGGTAGGGGTTTGCCGGCCATCCACTATGCCTTGCGAGCCCACCGCAATGGCTTTTATAGTGTTGGTTATATTGGTAATGTCCAGGGTGCTAACTTCATCGCTTATCTGGTGATAGTCCTTATCAATATCTATTTGGGTAGTACTTATACTATGAGCCGGCACCCCCAACCGAGCCAGGGTGGCGTTATCCGAGCGGTAAAACAATTGCTGGTCGGGGTAAGGGTCGGCAAAAAACTTAAAATCTATTTGTTGTAAATTTGCCTGTAATATGGAGCCCAGGTTCGATTTATCCCAGCCTGTCATCCAAGCCGAATTTACCCCTTCCTTCGATTCCTTACCTATCATTTCAATGTTAAGCATGGCCACAATTTCATCGGGGTTTAATTGATTCGAAAAGTATTTAGAGCCAAACCCGCCTACCTCTTCGGCAGTAAAGGCAGCAAATACCAGGGTGCGTTCCGGCTGGCGCTTGCTTTTAAAATACCGGGCCAGTTCAATGATAGCCGTTACCCCCGAGGCATCATCGTTTGCCCCATTATAAATGGTGTCATCTATGCTGCGGCTGCTGGTTCCCAGGTGGTCGTAATGTGCCGAAAACAATACCATTTCGTTGGTTCGTTTCCCAGGAATTACACCTACTACATTGTTTAAACTTACCTTTTTAATTTGCAACGATGCCGCAATATCAAAATGGTTAAACGAAGAGCCGCTTTGCAATATAAAAACTTTATGGTTACGTGCCTGGGTGTTGGGGTTAGGCAGAACCAGTTTGGGTTGGCTAAAGTAGCTGCGGTATTGGTTAAAAATTTGCTTATGTTGCGCATCAATAAAAACGAGGTAATCCTGATTGCCGCTTAATACCTGGCCCATTTTAGCCCTAAAGCTATCGGAGGCTTTAATGTAAAAAGGGGTAGGGGCATTTTGGGCATTCCAATGGAGCGTATCGCTACCCGGCAATATAAAATAAGCCGATTTTGGCAGTGTTTGGCCTGCTACCAGCACCCGGCTGTTAGTTACCTGCCTGGAGTGTACTTCAAATGTTTGTTTGTACGAGGTTAAACCGGGCAAATGCCCCAATTTAATGGTGCTAAACTCCTTTTCAATAAAAGCTGAAGCCCTGGCGATACCCGGAGTATTAATTTTTCGGCCTTCCATTTTATCAGACGATAAAACAGTAAGTATCCGTTCTACATCTTTTTCATTAATCTCATAAATTCTTGTAAATCCGAGGCAAACCAAGGCAACAACTACATACCAAATGCGCATATTATTTGTATTTACGGTTTATTTAGTGAAATTAGTATATAATTCTACAGTAAACAACCGTAGCATTAAAAAGGATAAACAAAAGCAAATGGATTTATCAGAAAAAGGATGGTTTACCGAATTGCTTAAAACCAAGCAGGCGGCACCTGTAAAAGAGGTGGAGGATAAAGATGAATACATTTATAAATCCTTGCAGCCTTCGGGTTTAATGTATGGCCATCCTATTTTACCAAAAGAATACGTAAAAGAAGACTTTTTGGGTTTAGAGAGCAGTGAAAAATTAAAAATAGTACTGCTGGATGGATTTGTGAAAACGGCCATTTTTCCGCAAGATGCTGTGGTACCTACCAACCCCGATGAGTATGTTAGCTTTATGGCTAAAGTAATTGTAGAGTTTTACGAGCATGCCTATCCTACCAGCCAAATTAAATCCAAAAGTTTTTGGGGTAAAAAACTATCGAACGAAGAAATTGTTGAAAACATCATCAACGATCGCTTAAATACCACCAGGCAAACTACGTTTTGGGGAGGTTTTTTTAATAGCAGTTTATTGTTTTTGGATGTATTGTTTTTTGGCGAGTGGATTAGTAAGCCCGAAGAAGAGCGAGGTACCTTGATAGAACAGCGCGATCTTACCCACCAAAAACTATTAGAGGTTATGATAGCCGCTTCGTATGCCGATGGTAAGCTAGACCCCGAAGAAAAAGAACTCTTTGAAGAACTCTTGGAATCGGTACATTTAACCGAGCCACGCAAATTGCACTTGCTAGCGTTACTCGAAAAAGGTAACACAATAGAAGAGTTAGACGTAAGCGATGTGCAAATGTGGATACTGCGCAAGTATATGCTTGAACTGGCTATTTTGTTTGTATGGGCCGATAAAATTGTAACCGAAGAAGAACAAACGTTTATAAATGCCCTGGGTGCCAAGCTAAACTTTAGCAGCGAAGAAATAGAACGCAGCATGGCGGCTATCGAAAGTTTTGTGGTAAGCAACTGGGGTAATGTATCGTTTTTACAAGAAAAAAATAATTTTAGTGTTATTAGCAGCCAGTTTATTAAGCGTATTACCAAGGTGGTAAACGAAAACAAAAATATGATTTCGCAGGAGATTAAGGAGAGTAAAGAACTGATGCAATTATTAATAAAATCTACCAAAGAAGACCTGACCCCCGAGGAGCAAATTGTGGTACGTAACCAACTGATAGATATTTTAAAAATACTACCCACTTTTGTTATTATTGCCCTACCCGGTAGTTTTTTAACCTTGCCCCTGTTAATGAAAATTCTTCCTGAAAGCGCCTTGCCTAGTGCTTTTCAAAAAAAAACTAACTAATTTAGTTAGCTCAATTACTTATGGTTTGTAACTTGCACTTGCAAATCTTTTGGTACCTAATATATGAGCACAACAGCTAGTAAATTATTGCAAAAAGTAAAGGAAGCCCTGCAACTGCGTACTTCCGATTTTGATCAATATAAAACGTTTTTTAATAATCCCGGTAGCTTTATTACGGCCACTATTGGTGGGCAACAAGAGTTTGTACCCATTGCCTTGCTATGCAAAAATTATGAGCGCTACCAAACAT
>JALWRJ010000441.1 GCA_026994125.1 Cyclobacteriaceae bacterium
AGTAGGCAGGATGATGAGCATTTCTACCAGTTGGATAGCAAAGGCTATTTTTAGCAACTGCTTATTATTAAAAAGGGCATAAATGAGCAGGATAACAGCCAAATCGTTAAAAAAGAATCGGATGGTACGGTTAATAATAAATTGGGTGTTAGGGGTAAAATTTAAAGAAATCAGTTCTGCATAATTAAAACGCTGAAACAGGTAGAGCACAATAAGGGTGGTAATGGCGATGGTGGAATATAGTATTTTTAACCGCAAAGAACGCAATGATTGAATGACTTTCTAATTGTTGAATAAACGCTAAGTGCGCTAAGGTTTATTGGCTTTATCATTGTTAAAGGGCGCAAAGGTTAAATAGTTTAAACCTGCCTTGCCGGGAGGCAGGCGCAAAGAACGCTAAGGTTAAAGGACTTGCTAAAAGTAGAAAATCGCAAAGCTCGCGAAGTATTATTTTTTTCATCGCGACCTTTGCAAAATACTTTGCGAGCATTGCGGTTAGACATCTTTGTGGTTAAGTTTCGTTACCCAAATAAACCACAACCCAAAGACAAAAGCATACATAACCCCAGTAAACACAAATTTGTGCATTAAGTACAGGTGATCAGGAAAATACAAGGCAACAAGAAATAAACCACTTACTCGCAGCAAGTTGAATAAGTAAATACTAATTAAGCCTATAATAGAGAACATAAGAGTTCTTGTAAAGCTGCCTTTATAGGCAAAAAGAAAAGCAATAAAAAGAATAGATACATTGATAGCATTGCAACCTTCGTACACATTTACTACCACGTTGCCATCAAGCATTAAGGAGGCATTGGGCAGTATGGTGGATGGTAAAACAGCTGCTTCTAATCCCATAATATGCAATAATGCAGCAGCATGATTGGCCACCATTACCGTAAAGCTATCGGCCACATTGCCAAAGCTAACTACCCAAAATCCATAAATTACATTGCCTAAAATGTAGATTCCGAGGAATCGGAGGAGGAAAAAGATGGCCGGTTTGTATTGTTGAAGGAGGTTAATAGTTATTGGTTAATTGGTTATTGGTTAATGGATATTCGATAATGGGTTAAGTAAATGTCAAAAGAGGCTATTGCATTGTTCCTGTCAGTCTTAAAATTGAACATTAATAATAGCTCATTGAACATGCAAAGGCCTTGCGGGTACGCCTACAACGGTTGTGTTATCGGGTATATCTTTGGTAACCACCGCTCCGGCTCCCACTTTTACATTGGAACCGATGGTAACACCTTGTAGAATAACTGCACCTGAGCCAATTAGGCTAGCTTCTCCTATGGTAACATTACCTGAAATATTGACCCCTGGCATAATGGAGCAATAATCGCCAATAATTACATCATGCCCTATGGTAGCATTTAGGTTAACAAGTACATGGGAGCCAATGACGCAATCAACTGTGGTAATTACACCATCACAAATTATGATTCCTTTGCCTTTTAGGTGTGTTTTATTAACAACGGTATGCGCACTAATTATATTGGCATAAGCTAAATTTAGGTTTTGCAGTTGTTGTGCAATTTTCTTTTTAAGAACAGGGTCGCCAATGGCTATGCAATACTGTAAGTATTCACTAGCAGAAATTTGATTTAAAGTCCCTAAAAAATTATTATTTACTTCTTTATCATCGTAAAAACCGGCAAAATTGTACCCTTCACGGATGAGTAGGTTAACCACTTCTCGACCGAGGCCACCTGCACCAATTATTGCAATAGGGTTTCTCATTTAATTTTAAACGCTAAGAGCGCGAAGGAGTCGTAATGTGCACTAGGTTTTTTACTACCTTGGCGCTAGTCTTTGCGAACTTAGCGGTTGAAGGTTTCCTTTATTATCCCCACAACCCTCTCCAAATCATCCTCCGTCATAGCGGTACCACTGGGTAAACACAGCCCTTTGTTAAACATATCTTCAGCCACATTACCTCCATAATATGGAGCTTGTTTAAATACGGGTTGCAAGTGCATGGGTTTCCAAAGTGGGCGCGACTCTATATTTTCTTTTTCGAGGGCTAGTCGAATTGCTTCTCTTTGTTCAAAAGATTGAGTGCGAATTGCCGTTAACCATCTGTTAGAAAAACTGCCATCTTGTTCGGGTTGAAACGTAATTCCTTTGAAATCAGATAACGCATGTTTATAAATCTCAAAAATTTCCCTTTTCCGTTTTACTCGTTCGCCTAATACCTCCATTTGTCCCAGCCCAATAGCCGCATTTACATTACCCAACCTATAATTATAGCCTATTTGGGTGTGTTCGTAATGAGGTGCGTTATCTCGTGCTTGTGTGGCTAAAAACTTTGCCTTATTTATATATTCTTCCTTATTTGATAGCAAAGCTCCTCCTCCACTGGTTGTTATAATTTTGTTGCCATTAAAGGATAAAATCCCCATATTACCAAATGAACCACAGGATTGATTTTGATAAGTGGAACCCAATGCTTCTGCGGCATCTTCAATAACAGGAATGCCGTATTTTGCTGCGATGTTCGTAATCTCTTCCATTTTGGCTGGCATCCCGTAAAGATGGACTGGAATAACTGCCTTAGGTAATTGCCGACTCGATGAATTATTGATTTGGTTAAGTGCCTCTTCCAGGGCATTGGGATCCATATTCCAGGTATCAATTTCAGAATCAATGAAAATCGGCTTTGCCCCAAGGTAGGTAATTGGAAAAGCAGAAGCAGCAAAGGTGAAAGATTGTGTAATAACTGTATCGCCTTGCCCTACGCCTAAAATACGCAAGGCTAAATGGATAGCTGAAGTACCCGATGCCAATGCAGCCACATATTTTGATTGGGTGTAATGGGAAAGGCTCTCCTCAAACTTAGTAAGTTGCGGACCAACGGTAGAAATCCAATTGGTATCAAAGGCTTCTTTGATGTAGGATTGCTCGGTGCCTCCCATGTGGGGAGCGGAGAGGTAGATTTTTGGGTTTGTTGATTTGCTCAAGTTTCTATAATTGCTTAGCTGGGTTTCCAACAACTGTAACATCATCCGGTACATCTTTGGTAACCACCGCACCGGCAGCTATGGTAGCCCATTTACCAATGTTAATGTTTGGCAGTACGGTGGCGCCTGCTCCTATCAAGGTGCCTTCGCCCACGGTAATTCCGCCACAAAGCGTTGCATTGGGAGCCACATGTACAAAATCTTTAATTGTGCAGTCGTGGTCGATGGAAGCACTTGTATTAATTATTGCGTGCGCTCCAATTTTGGTAGAAGCATTTATTACCGCACCTGCTGCTATAAAAGTACCGTTTTTTACCTCTACCGAACCAGCCACCACAGCCTTAGGGTGAACTACCGAAAAATAGGAAACGGCCAACTTTTCAGCCAACTTTTTTCTGATTTTATTACTGCCAATAGAC
>JALWRJ010000442.1 GCA_026994125.1 Cyclobacteriaceae bacterium
GTTCCCGTATTAAAAAAGAAAACGACTATTTATATAAATTGGCAGATGATTGTTTATAAAAAGCGGCCAATTTTAACTCCTTAAGCTGGTTTAGTGCAGTTTGGGCTTTTCTTTCCTGTTTTTTATCATTTTGGTTATTAGCCATTATATTTGTAACGTACTATACCTTTATGGAGGTTAAATATAAGGTGTTTTTGATGTTGCAATATAAATTTAGCAGGTATGAAGTTTACCTATAAGGTAGTATTGGGTTTTATTTTTAGCATTTTACTAGTAGTTGCTTTCCTAAAGAGGCTTCAGCCTGCACCGGCACCCTTACCGGTACCGCAGCCCAAACAGGAACAGCATGCCCAAGAGGTTAAACCACCCACACTGTTTTATGGTATGGTGGTAGATTCGTTGGCTATTGTACGCAATACAGTTAAAAAAGGCCAACGCCTGGCCGATTTGTTTGCTCCTTATCAAGTACAAGGGCAGGCAGTATATAACCTAAGCCGTAACTCCAAAGCGGTATTTGATGTACGAAAATTGCGTGTTAATAAACCTTACGATGTAGTAGTTACCAAAGACAGCTTGCCGGTGGCCAAGGCTTTGGTGTACTACCATAACAATATCGATTACGTTATTTTCCATGTTGATGATACCGTTTTTGTAGAAAAGGGACGCAAGCCCGTAGCAACAGTAGAAAAAACAGCCTCGGGGGTTATACAAAACTCGTTAGCTGCCACCATTACCCAAATGGGGCTTTCGCCTATGCTTACCAACGAGCTGGCCGATGTATTTGCCTGGCAAATAGATTTTTTTAGGTTATACCCCGGTGATAGGTTTAAAGTAATTTACGAAGAGCAACGGGTGGATGATAAATCGATTGGAATTAGTTTAATTAAAGCAGCCGTTTTTGAACATAATGGTTACGAAAATTATGCCTATTATTTTAAGCAAAACTCTAAAACCGATTATTTTGACGAAGATGGAAAAAGCTTACGAAAAGCTTTTTTAAAGTACCCGGTTAAGTTTAGCAGAATAAGCTCACGCTACTCGGGCAACCGGTACCACCCGGTATTAAAAAGGTATAAAGCACACCGGGGTACCGATTTTGCTGCTCCTAAAGGAACCCCGATTAGGGCGGTAGGCGATGGGGTAGTGGTGGCTGCTCAATTTGGAAAAAACAATGGCAATTATGTAAAAATAAGGCATAACTCCATTTACACTACCCAGTACTTGCACATGTCTAAAATAGCCTCGGGTATGAAACCCGGAACCCATGTAAAACAGGGACAAACCATTGGGTATGTGGGAGCTACCGGTTTAGCTACGGGCAATCATGTGTGCTACCGTTTTTGGAAAAACGGCTACCAGGTAGATGCCCTACAAGTTAAGCTACCCTCTTCAGAGCCCATAAAACCCGAACTTATGCCAGCATATAAATTGGCTAAAGCGCAGTTAAAGGCAAAGCTGGATAACATTGCCTATCCACCTAAAGCAACCACAGCTGCTATTATGGGAGGAGCCCGCTAAGGCCGCTTATTAATCAATCTCTTTCAGTTCTTGTTTTTGGGTTTCAATTACCCTGTTTACTTTTTGCAAGTCCAGGTAAACCGAATCTTGTGCCTGCTTATTATCAATAAGTTGTTGTTGCAAGGTTTTAATGGCTAAGTCGTTTTCTTCAAGTAAGGCCTCCAATTCCGATTTACGTGTTTGGGCGGCTTCTAATTTTTTGGTTAAAGCGGCATGGCTTTCAATTAAATTTTGTTGCTGCTTGCTTATGGTAGCCGCTGCCTTTTCGGCTTCATGTATTTTTAGCTCCTGCCTGTGTACATAGTAACTCCGCGCTAGCAGCACCAATTCTTTTTTAATTGATTGGTTAATTTCATCGAGTCTTTCTTTGTGCTGCCCTGCTTCTTTTGCAGCCATCCAAACCTGTACTCCGGTTTGTTTTTCTATCATTTTCATAAACACAACTGTGCTATCTAGGGAGGTGCTGTTCATGGCAAACTGGCTAATACTATAAAAATTTCTTTTTCGCCTTAGCTTCGAACGTTCTTTTACATAGTCATACACAAAAGTTGTTATGGTTTCGGTTTTGCCGGTTATAAGTATGGCAAAACCTTCGTATTTAGTGTCGTTTATACGGTGTGCTTTGGAGCTTACCGTATAATCTTGTGCCTGCAAGGTTACAGCAGCCAGCAAACACCCAATTTGCACAAGTATTATTTTATATACAGCCATAGGATGAAACTTAATTTTTGTTAAATTACGCAATAGTTGCCAATATTATGCCAAGATAGCATCAATTGGTAGTAAGTTACATGCCATGAAGCAAAAGGTTTTAATTACAGGAGGTTCAGGTTTGGTGGGCAGCCACCTTACACGGTGGTTGATTGGCCGGGGGTATTCGGTGGTGCATGTGTCGCGTAGGCCACAAAAAAATGAAGAGGTTTCTGTATTTGCCTGGAATCCATCGACTCAAACCTACGACCCTCAGGCGCTCGAAGGTGTAGGGTATATTATACATTTAGCAGGGGCTAATGTGGCCGAAAAGCGATGGAGCCAAGCACGTAAACAAGCCATTTTAGCTAGCCGGGTACAAGGAAGCCAGTTGGTGGTACGCATGGCTGAAGATTCCGGGGGCCAGGTTAAAGCAGTAGTGTCGGCCTCGGCTGTAGGTTATTATGGGTTGCGTTCCACTGCTTACCAAGCGGCTGTTGAAACCGATATACCCGGCTCTGATTTTTTAGCACAGGTGTGCCAACAATGGGAGGCAGCCCTGGCGCCATGCCCGGCACGTACGGTAGTGTTACGCACCGGAGTGGTGCTGGCCAATGGGCAAGGAGCCCTTGCCAAAATGGCCAAACCCATAGCCTGGGGTTTGGGGGCTCCTGTAGGCAATGGCAACCAACCCATGCCCTGGATTCATATACACGATTTGTGCCGCATGTACACCTTTGCTCTGGAAAAAAACCTGCACGGCCCTTACAATGCAGTAGCTCCACAGGCCTGTACCAACGCTGCATTTACCCGTGCTATGGCCCGGCAACTACATAAACCACTTTGGCTGCCGGCTGTACCCTCCTGGGCTCTACACCTTGCTTTAGGACAAATGGCCACCATGCTATTGCATGGGGTGGATGTTTCGCCCGGCAAAATTGAACAAGCCGGTTTTCGGTTTACCTATCCACAAGTGCAAGAAGCCTTACAGGAATTGCTTTAAAGTGGAAAATTTAAGTGAATTTCCCACTTTTTCTAGTCTAAAAAATATAGCCTTTGCTATTCAATAATTAATTTTTTGTGGGCTGCTTTGCTTCCTTGTATTACTTGTAGCAGGTAGATGCCCTTGGGCAAATTACGTATATCTATTTCGTTTGAAAAACTACCGTCA
>JALWRJ010000443.1 GCA_026994125.1 Cyclobacteriaceae bacterium
CACTGCCCGGCCCGGAGTTTAAGTATTTGTAGTGGCACCATACGGCAAAATCTACTTCGTGGGTATGCAGGTTTAGTTCAATATTTCCGGCTGCATGGGCCAAATCAAAACCAACCAAAGCACCCACCTGATGGCCCGCCTGAGTGATGGCCTCCACATCAAAAACCTGCCCCGTAAAATACTGTACTCCACTAAAAAGAACCAAGGCTACTTCTTGCCCATGCTGTTGTATGGTGTGTATAATATCATCGGTAGTAAGAGCCGCCTGCCCCGGTTGGGGCATCACTTCAATAATAGCTTCTTCGGGGTTAAAACCATGAAACCTAACCTGGCTCTCCAGGGCATATTGATCGGATGGAAAAGCGCCTGCTTCGGTAATAATTTTAAACCGCTTAGTAGTTGGCTGGTAAAACGAAACCATAAGCAAATGCAAATTGGTTGTAAGGCTGTTCATAGCTACTACCTCATCGGGTTGGGCTCCTACTAAGGATGCCAGTGTATTTTTTGCAAATTTATGGTAGTAAAACCAGGGCCTGTTGCCTTCAAAATGGCCTTCTACCCCACGATTTTGCCAAAGTTCCAGTTCCTCTTGAATATAAGTTGCCGTAGCTTTAGGCTGCAACCCTAGGGAATTTCCGGTAAAATACAAGCAATCCTTACCCGCATGTTTGGGCAGGTAAAATTCGTTTCGTATGCTTTTTAGGGGGTCTTGCTCATCCAGGTTTTGTGCATAGTCCAGGGAGTTTTCAAATGCCATAAGTAATGTTTGCTTATTAATTGTTAAAAAATGATAATTGGTTTTGATGGATGGCTCCTTCATGTTTTAGCAGCCATTCTTTTTTATCGAGGCCACCGGCATAGCCTGTTAAATCGCCTTGGGCACCTATTACACGGTGGCACGGTACAATAATGGCTACCGGATTTTTGCCATTGGCCGAAGCCGCAGCCCGAATTACCTTGGGGTCGCCCAATTGTTCGGCTATTTTGGCATAGCTGGTAGTAGTGCCATAAGGAATTGCTTGCAATTGCTCCCACACCCGAAGTTGAAAATCAGTACCTCGAAGGGATAACGGCACGGTAAAAAACATCCTTTTTTCAAAAAAATATTCGTTAAGTTCCTGCTTACATTGGTTTAGTAAAGAATTAGAAGTAGTGGTAACAACGGCTGATTTTTGCACAAACTGCACTAATGTAATGCCTTGCTCATCAGCTTCTAAGAGCAAATTCCCCACAGGCGAATCCATTAATAGCTGTTTCATTAGTTAAACATTTTGGCTTGTAAGTTAAGCCAGTTTAAAGCATTAGTGCCCAACAATTTGGCTACCACATCCTTTTCAAACCCGGTTGTTTTTATAAGTTCGCCCGGTTTATGTTCGCCCAGCGGAAACGGATAATCGGAGCCCAGAACAATTTTGGTATCGCCCATTAAATCAACCAGGTAACGTAAAATTACAGGGTCGTGCACCAGGGAATCGAGGTAAAATTTACCCAGGTATTGGCGCGGATTCACATCGTTATCTACGGCACATAAATCGGGTCGTACCTTAAAGCCATGCTCAATTCGACCTACCGTAGCCGGAAACGATCCTCCTCCATGCGCAAAAGCTACCCTGAGGTTGGGCAGGCGTTCGAACACTCCACCAAAAATCATGGATGAAATAGCCAAAGCGGTTTCGGCCGGCATACCTACCAGCCAGGGCAGCCAGTATTTAGGCATATTATCTTTACCCATCATATCCCAGGGGTGCACAAATAAGGCGGCTCCTAACTCCTGCGCAGCTTCCAGCACCGCAAAAACCTCTGGCGCATCTAAATTCCACTGATTTATATGGGTACCAATTTGGATACCGGCCAGGCCAATATCCATGCATCGCTCTAACTCTTGAATGGCCAGGCGGGGCGACTGCATTGGTAGGGTGCCCAAGCCCACAAAGCGTTTGGGGTAGCGATGAACAACATCGGCAATATGATCGTTTAATAGCATGGCTAAATCCAGGGTGTGTTCGGCCTTGGCCCAGTAGCTAAACATTACCGGTACTGTAGAAAGCACTTGCACATGCACATTGTCTCTATTGCAATCGTTTATGCGGGCTTCGGGGTTCCAGGTATTTTCTTGCACCTCTCTAAAAAACCGGTCGTCCATCATCATACGTGCGGCACAGGGCTTATGATGCTCTAACCTTATAAACCCTCCATAACCGTATTTTTCTTTTAAATCAGGCCATTTTTCGGGCAAAATATGGGTGTGAATATCTACACTTAACGGATGCTGACTACACATTAAGGTTTTTCCATTTTAGTACCACAATGTTTACAAACGGTATGCTCCGAAGCATAAAAACGATTCATAATTGGGGGCAATTGCTGAACGATATCGGTTAAGGTAAGAAACTCTTCATACAGTTTTTGATGGCAATTTTCGCAAAACCACATAAACCCGTCTGTTTCGTTATGGTTACGGTGTAATTCTACTACTAAGCCTACGGTATTGGCCGGTCGTTGTGGCGAATGAGGCATTTTGGCCGGTAGTAGAAAAATTTCGCCTTCTTTAATAGGAATGTCTATAATTGCTCCATCATCTACCACCCGAAGCACTATATCGCCCTCCAGCTGATAAAAAAACTCTTCGGTTTCGTTGTAGTGAAAATCTTTGCGTTTATTTGGGCCACCCACCACCATAATAATAAAGTCATTATTGTGGTGATATACTTGTTGATTACCTACCGGAGGCTTTAACAAGTGCCGGTTGTCCTCTATCCATTGTTTAAAATTAAAAGGGTGCTGTATTGCCATAGGGTTATAATTTTCGCAAACCCTAAAATAGCCATTTTTTTGTATTATGAATTAATTTTTTGAATAACCTTTCTACAACTTTACATCCACCTAAATGATTTATATATTTATGGCAAAAGAAAAAGTATGAATTTACATTTAGGAGGCAAAAATGCACTGGTGTGTGGTAGTACGCAGGGCATTGGGCTGGCGGCTGCCCAAGAGCTGGCCTTGCTGGGAGCTAACGTTACACTGTTGGCACGCAATAAGCAAAAACTTGACGAGGCAATAGCCCAATTAGCTATCCAAAACGGGCAACAACACCATAGCCTTGTGGCAGATTTTTCGGATACCCACCAGGTAGCTGAGCTTGTAAAAAAGCATAACCAATTTCATATTTTAGTAAACAACACAGGTGGCCCTCCCGGTGGCAAGGCTATTGATGCGAAGCCTGATGAATTTTTAACCGCTTTTAACAACCACCTGATAAACAACCAATTACTTACCCGTGGTATTACTCCATATATGGTTTCGGAAGGCTATGGCAGGGTTATAAACATTATTTCCACTTCGGTAAAAATGCCGTTGAACGGCCTGGGGG
>JALWRJ010000444.1 GCA_026994125.1 Cyclobacteriaceae bacterium
GGTAAGGCAGCTGCCTTAAACAAAGCAAAAATAGCATTTCGCACCTTATTGGCTGGGTTTGGGTTTGGTGTGGTTTCGGGGCTGTTTTATGTAAGCTACTTGTTGGTGCCGGCCTTTATAGCTTTTGTAGGCATTTACCTTATCGAAAACTTACGAAAACCCATTTTAACCGGCTTTGTAGCCGATAGCGTGCCCGCTGCACAATTGGTGTCGGTTATTTCGGCACAATCGCTATGGCGCACCCTGTTAACTTCAGGGCTTGCCATTGCTTTAGGTGTGCTGGCCGATAGCTATGGGGTAGGCTTTGCCTTTACATTTGTGTCAGCCTTATTGCTCGTTTTAAGTGTATTGCTCCAACAAATAATACCCAAAAATTGATGGTAATACGAGCTTAATTTATGGAACAAGTATCCTTAATTAAACCGCTTGCCTTCAAACACCGCAGTATCATCCAATTCCTCTTCAATACGCAGCAACTGGTTGTATTTAGCCATGCGATCGGAGCGCGAAGCAGACCCTGTTTTAATTTGACCGGCATTGGTTGCCACGGCAATATCGGCAATGGTGGCGTCTTCGGTTTCGCCCGAACGGTGCGAAACAACGGCCGTAAAGCCGGCTTTGTGCGCCATCTCTATAGCATCGAGGGTTTCGGACAACGTGCCAATTTGGTTTACTTTAATAAGTATAGAATTCGATGCCCTTTCGTTAATGCCTCGTTCTAAAAATTTAACATTGGTTACATATAAATCATCGCCTACCAACTGGCAGCGGTCGCCAATTTTTTCGGTCAGCATCCTAAAACCTTCCCAATCGTTTTCGTCACATCCGTCCTCAATTGAATCAATCGGAAACTTATCGATGAGCGAAGCCAGGTAATCCACTTGCTCCTGGCGTGAGCGCACCTGCCCTTGCTCGCCTTCAAATTTGGTATAATCGTATTTTCCTTCGGCATAAAACTCGGAGGCGGCACAATCCAACCCAATGGTAACATCTTTATTAGGTTGGTACCCGGCCGCTTTAATGGCGGCAATAATGCTTTCGAGCGCTTCTTCGGTACCTCCGGCCAGGTTGGGGGCAAAACCACCTTCGTCCCCTACAGCTGTGCTTAGCCCTTTATCGTGTAAAATCTTTTTTAAATGATGAAACACCTCGGTACCCATACGAATAGCTTCTGCAAAACTAGCAGCGCCCACCGGCCTAATCATAAACTCCTGAAAGGCAATGGGGGCATCGGAGTGCGACCCTCCATTAATAATGTTCATCATTGGCACCGGTAATTTTCGTGCATTTACCCCGCCTATGTATTTGTATAAAGGCAGGCCGCTTTCTTCGGCTGCAGCCTTTGCTACAGCTAACGAAACACCCAATATTGCATTGGCACCCAGCTTTGATTTGTTGGGTGTGCCATCCAGCGCTATCATAAATTCATCGATACCCCGCTGGTCAGTTACCAACTGGCCCTTTAATTCAGGCGCAATTACTTCGTTTACATTTTGTATTGCCTTTAATACCCCTTTACCCATGTATTGGCTCTTATCCCCATCTCTCAACTCTACTGCTTCATGTTCTCCGGTAGATGCTCCCGAAGGAACAGCCGCCCGGCCCAATACACCGTTGGTGGTTACTACATCTACTTCCAGGGTGGGATTCCCTCTGGAGTCCAGGATTTGACGTGCATGCACGTATTCTATAATAGGCATAATTTTATTTGTTAATAAGTGTTATAAAGTCATCAAAAAGATATTCAGAATCGTTTGGCCCGGGTGTTGATTCGGGATGGTACTGTACCGAACATATAGGTTTTCCAGTTATCTCAATTCCTTCAATGGTATTATCATTTAGGTTTATATGCGTAGCGGCAACCATTTCAGATTGCTCAACATCCTCCTTACGAATGGAAAACCCATGGTTTTGCGAGGTAATTTCGCTTTTACCTGTTTTTAAATTTTTAACCGGGTGGTTTAATCCTCGATGACCGTGGTGCATTTTATAGGTATCAATATCGAAGGCACGAGCAATCATTTGGTGCCCCAGGCAAATGCCAAACATGGGCTTTCCGGTATCAATCAGTTGTTTTACAGTTGCCACGTTATCATCCATGGCAGCGGGGTCGCCCGGCCCATTGGATAGAAACACTCCCTGAGGCTGCCAATCCATAATTTCATTAAATGAGGCATGGGCCGGAAACACCATTAGTTCGCACCCACGTTTGATAAAGTTGTTCAAGATACTCCGCTTTACCCCATAATCAATAACGGCTACTTTGGTTTTATTGCCTTCGCCCAGGGTATAAGAAACTTTGGTGGTAACTTTTGAAGCTAATTCCAAGCCTTCCATATTGGGTAATTTAGCCAATTCCGGTTCAAGCTCATCGCCTTCCAATTCGGATGAAATGATTACATTCATAGCTCCTTTATCACGAATATGGCGCACCAGGCTCCGGGTATCTACCCCGGCAATCCCTACAATGTTGTGTTTCTCTAAAAAAGATTGCAGGCTGTTGGAGTTGGCACGGCTGTTTACCTGAGAATATTCGTTAACAATTAGGCCACTAATTTTTGGCGTATCAGACTCATTTTCGTTTTCTACGGTACCATAATTACCAATATGTGCATTGGTATTTATTACTACTTGCCCAAAATACGAAGGATCGGTATAAATTTCCTGATAGCCGGTCATACCGGTGTTAAAGCAAATTTCGCCACCGGAAGTACCTACTTTTCCAATGGCAATTCCTTCTAATTTAGTGCCGTCTTGAAGTAACAAATAAGCTTTTTGGGGTTGGGCTATGTGCATAGTAAAATAGTTTACGTTTGAGGCGATTGATTTGCTGTACCTTTACTAAGATGCAAAAATAAAAAAAGGGATTAGATAAACTCTAATCCCTTTCTAATTCATTTACGAAAAGTTATTTTTTCTCTTCATCGTCTTTGTTTTCAGCAGAGTCATCAGTGGCTTCTGCATTGTCATCGGCCTGCGAATCTTCGCTAGCATTGGTCTCGGTGGCAGGTTCCTCAGTAGCAGCTTCGGCAGTTTCTTCAACCACTTCAGCTTCGGCCACTACTTCTTCGGCTTTAGTTTCTACCTTAGGTGCGTCTTGTTTTTTACCACCTCCTCTTCGGCTTCTACGAGTTTTAGGTTTAGCTTCGGCTGCCTCTTTTTGCATAAGCTCGTTGTAGTCAACCAACTCAATAATGCACATTTCGGCATTATCACCCAAGCGATTTCCGGTTTTTAAAATACGGGTATAGCCTCCGGGACGTGTGGCAATTTTCTCGGCCACCTCGTTAAACAGCTCGGTAACAGATTCTTTGTTTTGCAAATACGAAAACACTACCCTGCGCGAATGGGTATCATCTGTTTTAGACTTG
>JALWRJ010000445.1 GCA_026994125.1 Cyclobacteriaceae bacterium
AAACCCATAGGTTGGGTAGTTTGAATAACGGAAAAATAGCTAATTTTATCATTGCTTCAACGCCAATTTTTGATGAGAATATGGCCGTGCTTGAAAATTGGATTCAAGGCAACAGGTATGCATTTAATCCTTTGGAAAAAACAGACTTTGCTGGTAAATATGACCTAACCATTGGCAATACCGCTTACAAAATGCAGGTTGAGGGCAAAGCCGGTTCGCAAACGTCTAAGTTGGTAATTAATGATTCTACGTCTATAAAATTGAAGACCAAATTTGAAAAAGACTTGGTTTCAATGAGTTTTACTCCGCAAAAGGAACAAGGATTGGTACGGTTAACCGGTTGGGTAACTGATAATGGCTGGCAAGGTAAAGGTCAATTGGTAGATGGCAAATGGATAACCTGGCAGGCCGTGCGTACCGGTGATGTTGAGGCCAAAGAAGCCAAAAAAGAGAAACCCGATGAAGATGATAAACTAGAGTTGGGCGAGGTGATTTACCCGTTTGTAGCGCACGGAAATGTAGATCTTCCCAAGGCTGAAACCATATTGTATAAACATGCAACCCTATGGACGAACGAAGAAGAGGGCATTTTAGAGCAAACCGATATTTTATTAAAAGATGGCAAAATTGCACAAATTGGCAAAAATTTAACCGCCAAAGGTGCTCGGGTAGTAGATGCTACCGGCAAACACATCACTTCAGGTATAATTGATGAACACTCGCATATTGCCGCAAGTTCTATCAACGATTTAGCAACGAACTCGGGTATGGTACGTATTGGCGATGTTATTGACCCTACCGATTACCATATCTATACTTCCTTGGCAGGAGGTGTTACCGCCTTACAAATATTGCATGGTTCGGCTAACCCCATTGGTGGACAATCGGCTCTTATAAAACTTCGCTGGGGAGCATCGCCCGAACAAATGAAAATAAAGGGGGCAGATGGGTATATAAAGTTTGCCTTAGGCGAAAATGTAAAACGCTCGTATAACCCCCAGTCAATCCGTTTTCCACAAACTCGAATGGGGGTAGAGCAAGTGTATATGGATGCATTTACAGCAGCCCTGGATTACGATAATAAGTGGAAGGCCTACAACAACTTGCCTAAAAAATCTAAAGCTTCGGCCTTGGCGCCTCGTAGAGATTTAGCCTTGGAAACCATGGCCGAAATTATTAATAAAAAGCGTTTTATTTCGTGCCACTCGTATGTGCAATCCGAAATAAATATGCTAATGAAAGTAGCCGATAAATTTAATTTTAAGGTAAACACCTTTACCCATATTTTAGAAGGGTATAAAGTAGCTGATAAAATGAAGGCCCATGGGGTAGGCGCCTCCACCTTTTCCGATTGGTGGGCTTATAAATGGGAAGTGCGCTATGCCATACCATATAATGCAGCCATTATGCATAACGTAGGGCTAACTGTAGCCATTAATTCCGATGATGCCGAAATGGGGCGCAGACTAAACCAGGAGGCTGCTAAAACCGTGAAATATGGAGGTTTGAGCCAGGAGGAAGCCTGGAAAATGGTAACCTTAAACCCCGCCAAACTATTACATTTGGATAACAGGATGGGTAGCTTAAAAGTAGGTAAGGATGCCGATGTAGTGGTATGGTCTGGTAACCCACTTTCGGTGTATAGCCATGCCGAAACCACCTTGGTTGATGGCATTGTGTATTACGACCAACAACAAGATGCGCAAATGGATGAATGGATTACCAAGGAGCGCGCTCGTTTAATCCAAAAGATGAAAGTAGTGAAAAAAGCCGGAGGACGAACTCAAAAACCCCAAGGAATGCAAAAGCAAGCCTTTCATTGCGATGACCTAACTATAGACTTAAACTCTTTAAATCAATAAAAAATGAAAAAATTAGCACTATATATGGTAGCTGTTGCCATACTTACAGCACCTGCCATGGCGCAACTTCCTAAGCCGGCTGCCCCGCAAGCACAAGCTATCCTGTTAAAAGGAGGCATGGCTCATTTAGGCAATGGAAAAGTGATAAAAAATGCTCTTATCGGTTTTGATGAAGGCCGCATTACGTTAGTGGCAGATGCTACCCGTGTAAAAATTGATGTGGCCGGCTATCAGGTAATTGATATAAATGGCCAGCATGTATATCCCGGGTTTATCTTACCCAATACCAACTTAGGCCTTGAAGAGGTAGGTGCGCTTGATGCTACAAAAGATGCCAATGAGGTTGGCAGTTTAAAGCCCAATGTACGTTCATTGGTGGCTTATAATACCGATAGTAAAATTCCTCCTACCTTGCGTTTTAACGGTATTTTAATGGCCGAAACTACGCCTATGGGAGGCCGCATTTCGGGTACTTCATCGGTGATGAACTTAGATGGCTGGAACTGGGAAGATGCTGTGTTAAAGGCAGATGTGGGTGTGCACATGTCGTGGCCGAGCCGTATGGGTGGGCATTTCGATTTTGCTACCTTTACATTTAAACGCGAACCCAATAAACGCTACCCGGATCAGGTAAAGGAGTTGACTACTTTTTTTAACGAGGCCAAAGCCTATGCAGCTACCGGCCATACCACCCACAACCTTAAATTTGAAGCTATGAAAGGGTTGTTTGACGGTTCTAAGAGGTTGTATATTAAAGCCGAAGGAGTCAAGGAAATTGTAGAATCGGTTCGGTTTGCCCAATCGTTGGGTATTGCCCATATTGTAATGTTAGCAGGAACCGAAGCACTGGACGTAGCTCCTTTTTTGGCCGAAAACAAAATTCCGGTAGTGCTGCCTAATGTACATAGTTTGCCCGGCAGCGATCAGGAAATGGCGCTTCCTTACGAATTACCTGCACAGCTTACCAAGGCGGGTGTATCCGTTACCTTATCGCATAATGGCATGCTGGCTCGTGCGCGCAACCTGCCATTTTATGCCGGTACCGCAGCCGCTTATGGGCTGGGGCAGGAAGCCGCCATACAACTGGTTACCTTAAACGCAGCTAAAGTGTTGGGCATAGCCGACCAGGTGGGCACCCTGGAGGAAGGTAAGCGAGCTACCTTGTTTGTGAGCAAAGGCGATGCCCTGGATATGATGACCAACGATGTAACCCATGCCTATATCGATGGTAAAACCATTCAATTAGAGGGCGAGCAACAAGCTTTGTATAAGCGATATACTGAAAAATATAGTAAAGAATAACCCTTAGTTGCGGTTGCCCTCTGTAAAGGAGGCAACCGCACAATGGTTAACAAAATGCCTGTTCTTTCTGCTTCTTTTTACCAAAATCACGATGTGGTTCAAGTAGCTAAACAGTTAGTGGGCTGCAAATTATGCACGCACCTTAACGGCAAATTTACTGCCGGCATAATTGTTGAAACCGAGGCTTATGATGG
>JALWRJ010000446.1 GCA_026994125.1 Cyclobacteriaceae bacterium
GTAGATATCCCCATTCGAAGCCGTCCAATACAACTTTTGAGCCACTACATCCACGGTTACATCTAGGTATTGGTATTGGCCAGAAATGGCTTTGGTAGATAATGCTACATCGCCTGTGCCATCTGTTTTTACCTGGTGCAGGCTTGCTGTATTAATGCTGGTTCCCAAATCATAGTTATTATCAGTATAATAAATAAACCCTCCTATTGGGTCTAACGCTATACCTATGGGGTTGCTTAATCCGGTTACAACGTCTGTAATGGTAACATTGGCCGGGTCAGGTTCTGCCAAACTGGCTTTTTTAATTTTACCATCGTAGGTACTTATCCAATAAATGGTATTGGTGGCTGCATCTATGGCTACATCATTCATCTCACGTTGTAAGTCAATGCCATCATTTAAAAAGTCAGCTACGGCTGTTAAGCCTGTGGCCGAAACAGTTCCTTTCTTAATCTGTCCCCAATTATTGGTCCAGTACATAATATTATTTACAGTATCTTTTACCAGCCCTCTGGGGGTATAGGTGGGCTCGGTATGGTATTGTTCAAAGGCTGTGCCGTCCAAGTTACTCCTATTTATTTCGTTGGCATCGCTCCAATACAACTTGGGCGCATTGGGGTCAACTACTGTTCCTATAATATTTATAGTGTGCACTGGGTTGGTATCATCATCGCTATTTATGGTGAGAATGCCTGTAAACGCACCTGCAGTGGTTCCGCTAAGTGTAATATTGAATGTATAGTAAAAATAGGTTCCATCCAATGTACCTGCAATGGTTTGAGATGCACTAGCTGTAGTTGAAAAACCGGCACCTGATAAATTAAAGTTAGTAACTGATAGGTTTATGGGGCCATCGTTTGTAATCGAAAGGGTTCTGGTAAGGTTTGAACCCAAGGAAACGGTTCCCAAATCTAGTGTTTTACCATTATTAATCTGCGGATCACTGTAAAAATTGGTGCCATCTAGCAGCACCAGAACCGGGCCATCAATAGTTCCGTTTAGGGCAAAATCAAAAGGGTTTTCATCGGTATCGGTGCTGGCTATATTCATGGTAGTATTAAAACTTCCTGCAGTAGCACCACTTAATGTTATGGTTACCACCTGGCTGGCATCGGGCGCCAACGTAAAACTGGCTGGTAAAGCCGAATACGTTCCGGCCCCTGTAAAACTAATGCCACTCACATCCAAGCTGGCCACACCCGTGTTAACCACGGTAATTGGATAAGTAAGATCGGTTCCTCGAAGGGAACCACCTATTCCTAGCGGGGTAATATCGCCATCTAAAATTTCAGTACCATAAGGGTTGGATCCATCAAATACTTTTATTTCGGGTTCAGCCGTTGCGGTGGCTTTACCGGTTACCGGAAAGGCAAAAGAAGTGCCGGTGGGCGAAACAATGTTTAATGAGATATTATCGGTATAAGTGCCCGGAGTAGCTGCATCAAAATTAAAGGTTATGGTTTGCGTACTACCGGCAGGAATGGCAATAGGAAATACCGGTGATGGGGGAGAAGCGTAGCTGTAATTGGTTCCTGTACCAATCAGAATGGCATCTATGGTTAAGTTTGTAGTAGATAACCGGTTCAGAATGGTAAAAGTTTTAGTTTTGGTAACATTTACAGTTGCCGTACCAAAATCTACAGCAGTATTTTGGCCATTTATAACTTCCGGGCCGCTGGTATTGCTCCCTTCATACAATGCCATACACCCTTGTCCGGCATCGGTAATAAACCAACCCAATGCAATTAAGTTAGCACGAGCGGCCTCGGCACTGCAATAATATAACCCGTTTGCTCCAAGCTGAACACTCGTATTTGGGTTTTGAGCAGCCCAACCTATTAAAGTAGCATCATAATTTTCAACCGATAAACCTGAATTATAGAGCATATTAAGCATATCGTTGGAAAAAATATTGCTAATATTCCAGCCACCCAGGTCTTGATTAAAAGCGGTTGCTCCAGCGAACATACTGCGAAAATCTCCTGATGAGCTAGTTGTCCATCCTGAAATGTTTTGGTTAAAAGCTGTGTTACCCTGAAACATACCATTAAAATCTGATACACTTCCTACATCCCAACTGCTTATATCCTGGTTAAATAAGGTAAAAGCAAACATATTGCGCATAGAGGTTACTCCACTAACATTGGCTCCCCAACTACTTAAATCCTGGTTAAAAGAAAAAGCTCCCTCAAACATAGAGCCCATATCTGTAATGTTAGCTACATCCCAATTATCCAGAGGTTGGTTAAAAGTTATTGCATTTCTAAACATGGCATTGGTACTTGTAAGAGAGGTAAGTTTGCTTCCCCAAGCATTTAGGGGTTGATTAAAAGATGATGCTCCATTAAACATACCACCCATGTCGGTTACGCTAGTTACATCCCAATTGCTTATATCCTGGTTAAAACTTACGGCACCTGCAAATAATTGATTCATATTAGTAACCTTAGAAACATCCCATTCTCCATTGCCAAACACTTGCGTGTTAATGGGCTGGTTAAAAGCAATGGCACTTGCCAACATCAAATTCATATTAGTAACATTACCGGTTTTCCAATTACTAATATTTTGGTTAAACGAACCGGCAAAAAAGAACATATAACTCATATCTTGCACGCTACTCACATCCCAGGTGGTAATATTGCCATTAAATAAAGTAGCACTTTGAAACAATCGGGACATATTGGTAACGGTAGATACATCCCACAAACTTAAATCTGCATTTAAGGAAGTGCACTCGCGGAACATGCCCGACAGGTCGGTTACTCCGGATAAATCGGGGGCTGCCGTATCGGTTATCTTTAAATTTGAGCAACCGTAAAAAGCATTTGCAAAGCTTGTCCATGCCTGGTTGCCCCAGTTTTCTATGGTAAGAATTTTGTCTTTTTCAGGACTACTATTAAAATAGATGCGAGGGAATGTGCCAGTAATTTTTATTTGATAGGTATCGCCATTGGTTAGGCCGGTAATGGTAAAATCACCGGTGGCTCCTGTAGTACTACCATCACCTACTCCCGCATTGGTAAGGTTTGTCCAGGTTATTTCATAATTGTAGGTTTCACCGGGAAAGGTAGGTATTGTGATTTGGGTATCGTTTGTTTGCCAGGTGGTTATAAATTCAGGAAAACCGGCTTCTTCAAATCTTTTTATTTTGTGTGCCTTGGCATACTCAGTTGTAAAACTGAATATTGAGAAAACAGCTATTAGGGTAACAAGCCACTTGGTTTTGGTTATTGCATTCATTTCTAAATATTAAAAGAAGCGT
Organism: Cyclobacteriaceae bacterium; assembly: GCA_026994125.1. GTDB lineage: Bacteria > Bacteroidota > Bacteroidia > Cytophagales > Cyclobacteriaceae > JAKISE01. The sequence continues at coordinate 3,266 of JALWRJ010000446.1, forward strand.
TGGAAGATGGTTTGATGGCTAAGTAAGGCTAAATCGGCACTTAGCATAATTTCATGGGTAGGAAGCCCATTACCTGTTAGG
>JALWRJ010000447.1 GCA_026994125.1 Cyclobacteriaceae bacterium
TCGCTACCATGAAAAGGATTTTTATATTTACATTGCTGAGTGTAAGTTTTTTAGGACTAACTTACTGCACCGCACAAACTAAAACGGACTACAAAGTGAATAAGACAGACGAAGAGTGGAAAAAGGAACTTACGCCCGAGCAATACCATATATTGCGCGAAAAAGGAACTGAAATTGCTTTTACAGGCAAATACTGGGACAACCATAAGGATGGAATTTATTATTGTGCCGGCTGCAACACCCCTTTGTTTACCTCAGATACAAAGTTTAAATCGGGTTCGGGCTGGCCCAGCTTTTGGAAGCCCATTAACAAAAACAATGTAAAAACCGTAATAGACCGATCGTATGGCATGGTGCGCGAAGAATTGGTTTGTGCCGTATGCGGTGGTCATTTAGGCCATGTGTTTAACGATGGCCCCAAGCCTACCGGATTACGGTATTGCATTAATTCGGCTTCGTTGCAATTTAAAGACGAAAAGGATAAGTAGTTTAACCTTGCCCACCAACCATTTTAATAAACTGTGCAGTAAAACGATATAAATCGCCCGGCCAACGAGCAGAAATATAGTTGCGGTCTTGCACATAAAACCCCCTGCCTTTTTGAGTGGGGGTATCTCGAACTATAGAAAAAGGCCCTTTCTTGAATTGATTTTTATTTTTTAGTACGCTAATTACTTCATCTTCAACGGTCAACCCCGGGTAGGTTAGGTAGTAGTCACTCATCCAAAGTCTGGTAAGCTGATAGCCCAACAATTCCTGTGATTTTAAGAGTGCAGTAGTTTGGTAGTTGTACAATACCGATTTTCCGGTTTGAGGATGTTTGCTGCGCGCTACCAGCACTACCCCATGACAAATGGCACCCACAGGTTTATTTGTTTCAAAAAAAACAGCTATTAAATGATGTAAAATTTCCGATTCAAGGTATTCTTTTACCGGTTTATCGTGCCCACCGGGAAGGTAAATAGCATCAAACTGCTGCTTATCCAGTTCGTTATACTTCATTGGGTTTAAAAAAGCATTACTGGCAGCTACCTGATTATAAGCTGTTACGGCATCTTTACGCGCAGCTAAAACAGGTTTTAAAAGGCTCAACCTGTTGCCAGTAAGCATCACAGGGTCGGTTTGGGCAACCTGTCCGCTAGGCGTGGCAAATACAAGTTTAAAACCTGCCTCTTGCATTAATTTACATGGGATACCTACTTCAGAAGGATCGCACCCTAGGTGAGGTAAGGGTACTAATACGGTGTAAGGATTCATGGGCTAAAGATGGCTAAAATTCAGGTATTTTTCTTTCTTTATTTGCTAGGCAAAATTAAACCTAAAAATGGCAGGCAGCCCCTAACTAAGTATGGCTTTCAAGTTACTGCACACCAAAACATCTAATTAGTAACATCTATTATAGGTAGCTGATGGATAACCACCTTACAATAAAAACCTATAATTTAATGAAAGAAGCCCAGATTTACGATCTCCAATCAAGCCCCATTCGGTACGCAGCATCCAACGTTTATTATACTGAAATTGTGCACCAAAAATCCCATTCCATTCCTCCAAAACCTGCTTATCCATACCGTAGCGGATGATGGCTTCTCCATCTGCAGCCACTAACTTATCCCCAATGCGTTTAATCAAAATATTTACTGGATCAAGCTTATCGGCAGGAGGTAAAGCATTGTAATAGTCAAGTGCCTCTTGACCTTTGGCATTAAATTCTTCAATAGGAAGTGCATCTGCTAATTTTATTTGCCCACGTGTATTCGATTCCATACGTACACGCATAGCACCACCCCAAACAGCAATATTTCTATCAGGGTGCTGATCAAACACAAACGTATGGCCTACTCTTAACCCAAAAACAGCAACTTGTACAGGTTTATCTAACAATTCTGGTTTGTTCCACGTCCAGTTACCATCTAAGCTTACCCAAACAGGCCCCAAACCAAAAGCACCCATTAATCCTACTCCGCTTGTAGTTATTTTTTGATCTACAACCGACTTAAGTTCAACAGGAGCTGTTAAATTTACGGTTGTTTCAGACCTGCCTACTCCAAAAACCCCATACACATTTAAAAATGGGAATACCCAAATGTCTGGCCTAATATTAAAAGAATACGATTGATTGCGATTGTCACCAAATTTGATAATATTATCAGCAGGCGTAAGTGGAATATCTACATTATCTGTTTTAATTCCTAACTCAAAATTATCAATTAATACCCCCTGGTTCATTTGGATGTAATTGGCCATAATACCAATGGGGTATGGAATATCAAATCCTCCTTTATACGTTTTTTGACCTAAAATTGGAAATATGTATTTATAATCTACCTGCTTTAAACTGTCAGTATAAGCTTGTTCTTTTTTGGAAATTTTACGGGTAGCAAATTGCGCAATTGAATTGGTGTAAACAAATGCCAGGCAAAAAACGAATAGTATGTTTATAAATTTCATATTAACTCATTAAAAAACAAAGGTAAAGAAATTCTATTTCCCCTTAACCACAGCTTTAACTTTTTAGAAAAAAATACATCTAATAAGTCTACGTATTGTAAATTGCACCTTCATTTTCTAGCATATTGAACAATCACTAGTAATAAAAGGTTACTAAATCGAGAGGTTCAATTTTATTTTTAACTAATGAAATCACATATTAAAAAAGGCACCCAGGCTGTTTTTTTACTTACACTACTGATGGCTCTTAGTAGTTGCACAAAGCAAAATACAGCTAACCAACAAACAAAAACAACCATAAAGGAGGAAAATTTTGAGGCTATCTTAGCCAAATACAAAGCCGATGTACCCACAAAAATTTTAACCCCCAACCATGTGGAAACAAGTATTGGAGAATTAGAGTTTTACGATGGAATGCCAACCCAAGAAACGTTAACTAAAGTGTATGATAATTTAGACTTTATGCGTGGTGTGGAGGTTTTCTTAAACTTTGTTCCTGCCACCTCCATTGAAGCTATGCGATTAGGAATGGTTGAATCTGGTGTGGATGACTACAACAAAGTAATGGTGATGGACGACTTAATGGATGCCAAACAGTTGTTCCTTACTGGAAATGCAAGTACCGTATATGCTTCAGCCATATTAGATTTAGAAAAAAATGGGCCAATGGTTATTGAAATGCCTGCCGGTGCTGGTCCGGGGACTATTGACGATGCCTTCTTTCGTTATGTAGTAGATATGGGTGCTCCCGGCCCCGACCGTAAACAAGGTGGAATGTATATTATTCTACCTCCCGATTATAAGGGCGATTTAAAGCCAACTCCAAATACATTTAAAGATAATAGTTCTGTAAAAGTGGAAGTTGCAGGCGAAATGCATGATGTATGGATTGCTCAATCGCGTTCTTACACCAACTGGATGATTCTTCGTGGATTTTTGGTTGATGGTAAACCTGATGCTGCTTCAAAAATGTGGCACGAAGGTTTAAAAATCTACCCACTTGCTGAGGCTGCAAATCCAAAGCCTATGGAGTTTGTGAATGGTTCAGGAAAAGTATTTAATACAATTCATGCTAATAATTTTAAGTTTTACGAAGAGTTAGCCACCGTATTCCAAAAAGAGCCTATCAGCTGTTTCGACCCTGAATTGAGAGGTCTCGCTGGTGCCATTGGAATTGTAAAAGGCGAAGTATTTGCTCCTGACGCTCGCTTAAAAGCTATTTTGGAAGATGCTGTAAAAGTGGGAAATGCTACGGCAAGAAGCATCGGACTTTCGCCTCGTGATAAAAACGCCTATTTATACGAAGGCAAGCAATGGTACACTGGTTTTGTAGGTAAAGATTACCGTTGGTTAGATGGCGATGGTCATAAAGGAAGAAATTTAGATGCGCGTACTTTATTCTTTTATACTGCAACCGTAAATACACCCGCGATGGCCTTAGAAATTGCCGGAGTGGGTTCTAATTACGCCTTCGGAACTAGAGATGAAGACGGACATATTTTACATGGTGAGAAAAACTATACCTTGCATATAGATGCCAATGTGCCGGCCAAAGACTTTTGGTCAATTGTGGTTTACGACCCACAAACTCGTTCGATGTTGCAAACTGACCAAGCTTATCCTAATAAAAACAGCCAAAAAGATAAATTGGATTATGACGAAGATGGTTCGGTAGATTTATATTTTGGACCTAAAGCTCCGGAAGGAAAAGAAGCCAATTGGATACAAACCGTACCCGGAAAAGCATGGTTTGTTTTATTCCGTACTTATGGCCCATTAGAACCTTGGTTTGATAAAACCTGGCAATTGAATGATTTTGAGTTGGTAAAATAGAACTTAAAGAATATGAAAGGTGTTTCGTGATAATAGTATTGTGAAACACCTTTTTTTTGATTGTCTTTCGGCATTATACCAAAATGTTTTGTAATGTGTTTTGAAATTAAATTGGTATAACCGAAGGCGAAGAGTAGCGGATTCTTACACAATCAAAACAGCATCCGCATGGAATAGAAGTTCAGCTAGAATAAGGTAAAACTGGATGTGTGAAATGAGTTTTGGTAAAACAACTTAAATCTGTTAATCAGTGTGTTAAAGTAAAAAACCATGTAAATTAGGAATGTCACTCCTAATTTACATGGTTTTTTTGTTACATTTGTAATATGCTAAAGCGTAATATAGAATCAAAACTGAGACAGATGTCCACCAAATTTCCGGTGATAGCCATTACCGGTCCTCGTCAATCAGGGAAGACTACTTTATGCAAAAAACTTTTTAGTAACTACACATACGTTACACTCGAAAATCCAGATACAAAACAATTTGCGCAAGAAGATCCCCGAGGTTTTTTAGCAGAATACAATGACAAAGTAATTATTGATGAGGTTCAAAATGTACCCGAGTTATTCTCATACATTCAAGGAATTGTGGATAGTACCGGAAAAACAGGGCAATACATTCTTACGGGCTCTCAAAACTTCTTGTTACTCGAAAAAATAAGCCAAACTTTAGCCGGACGAATTTACATTCATCATTTATTGCCATTCAGTTACACCGAACTAAATTTAAAAAAAACAGATCAGTATTATCATATCTTTAACGGAGGTTACCCACGTATTTACGATAAGAAAATTGAGCCCGAAGACTTTTTTCCATCTTACATTCAAACATACGTGGAACGAGATGTGAGGTCCATATTAAATATTAAAGAATTAAGTTTATTCTCCTCTTTTCTAAAACTTTGCGCGGGCAGAGTTGGCCAATTATTCAATGCCTCACATATGGCGAATGAATTAGGTGTAAACTACAAAACCATCCAAAGTTGGTTGACTTTATTAGAAGTAAGTTTTTTGGTTTACCAACTCCAACCATGGCACACTAATTTTACTAAACGAATAGTTAAAACACCAAAACTGTATTTTTACGATACCGGTTTAGCATGCTATTTACTTGGAATTAGAAGTGCCGAAGAGGTAAAAATCCATTTTGCAAAAGGAGTTTTAATGGAAAACTATGTAATTACCGAATACATCAAAGAAACTTGGAATAGTGGAAAAGCATTAAATGCCTATTTCTGGAGAGATAGCGGTGGTCATGAAATTGACTTGCTTATAGATAAAGGTTCCAGTATAAAAACCATTGAGATCAAATCAGCCAAAACCATCAAACCAAACTTCTTTAAAGAACTTACCTATATGGAAAATTTAGCCAAAGATTTTAACACGGAAAAATTTATAGTGTACGGAGGCGATGAAAAACGAGTACAATTCAACACTTCCATTTTACCTTGGAATAAGGTTGATTTATTGCAAACAGCGTCAGGCAAAAACAAGAAATAGCTAGTGCTGGATTAAAAAAAATCAAATTAACTTAGGCAGCCGATTTCTTTATTAAACATTCATTGTTCAACACCCCCTCACCCAATTAGGATAAGCAAGGTAATATTGGCAATACGGTGGGCACCAATCTTTCTTTTATACAAGCTTTAACATACAGTAAAATTACATTAACTTGCCTGGTATGAAATTACAACAATCATACGATTATGTAATCGTTGGATCCGGTTTTGGTGGATCGGTAGCGGCACTTCGGTTAGCCGAAAAAGGCTATAGCGTGTTGGTAATTGAAAAGGGTAAATGGTATGCCGCCCACGACTTTCCTAAAACCAATTGGCAACTACGTAAGTGGCTGTGGTTACCGATGTTTAAGATGTTTGGCATTTTAAAACTAAGCTTTTTCAGGCATGTGTCAGTGCTTTCGGGGGTTGGTGTGGGTGGTGGCTCGTTAGTATATGCCAATACGCTACCCAAGCCCAAATCACGGTTTTTCAATCATGGTTCGTGGGCAAAACTAGCCAAATGGGAACAAGAACTGGCTCCTTTTTACGAAAAAGCCTGGCAAATGCTGGGCGCCACCACCAACCCACTACTAGCCAAAGCCGATGAAGAAATGCTAGCGCTGGCAAAACAATTGGGCAAACCCGAGGCCTTTGCTCCTACTAAAGTAGCCGTTTATTTTGGCGAAAAAGGAAAAACCGTAAGCGACCCCTATTTTAACGGTAAAGGCCCTGAGCGTACCGGTTGCACCGGCTGTGGTGCTTGCATGACAGGCTGCCGCTATAATGCTAAAAACACCTTAGATAAAAACTACTTACACCTGGCGCAGCAACTGGGCGTAACTATACTGGCCGAACACCAGGTAACTAATGTAATACCACTCGATAAGCAAACAGGTAAATCAGGTTATCAAGTGCAATATAAAAAATCGACCCGCTGGTTTAGTAAAACTAAATCAATAACCTGTAAAGGCGTAGTTTTTGCCGGAGGGGTGTTGGGTACAGTACCCTTGCTTTTGCAATTAAAAAATTCGACCCTGCCCAACCTTAGCCCCAAAACGGGGCACGATGTACGTACCAATAACGAAGCGCTTATTTTAAATGTAACCCTGGATAAACACAAGGATGTATCTAAGGGCATTGCAATTGGTTCTATTTTAGATTTGAATGAAAACAGCCATCTTGAACCGGTTAAGTATGGCGAAGGCTCCGGTTTTTGGCGTTTGTTAATGATGCCCATGGTATCGGAAAAGAATTTCTTTGCAAGGTTGGTAAAACTGGTAGCCATACCTTTTACAGCTCCTTGGGCCTGGCTTAAGGTATTATTTGTTAACGATTTTGCCAAACGCTCTACGGTGTTACTTTTTATGCAAAACCTGGACAGTACGCTACGCTTTACTAATCGGTTTATGGGTTTAAGCACACGGGTATCATCGGGTAAGCCACCATCGGCTTTTATTCCCGAAGCGCATACCATTGCTAACAAACATGCAGCTATTACACAGTCAAAATCGGTGGTTATGCTTACCGAAACACTTACCGGCATACCCTCTACAGCTCATATTTTAGGAGGAGCCGTAATGGGTCACAATACCCAAAGTGGAGTAATAGACAAACATAATAAAGTATTTGGTTACAAAAATATGTTTGTAATTGATGGTTCTATGATTTCGGCCAACCCGGGCGTAAACCCCTCACTTACCATAACGGCCATAGCCGAACACGCCATGAGTAAGATACCAACAGCGAAACTTTAAAGGCAAATGCTTGATGTAGGATGTATGAAAGAAGATGCTTAACGTATGATGTAGCAGCACAAATGATTATATTGTACAATCCAATTCCCCATCTTATAACTCACACTCACACCTCATATCTCTCCTAGTTACCTACTCGTAAAATTACACCTCCGGTAAAATCGGCCTGTAAAATTTCGCTACCCATGCCAACACCACCACCACAACTTGCACCACCGGTTCCTATGCCGCAGCCAAAACCGGCACCCGAAAAATACAAAGGCATTAATAGGCGTGCTTGTAGCCGAAGGCCAAATTTATCCGACACAAAATATTTTATTCCTAACCCTGCATTTATGGCAAATCGCCAGTAGTCTTCGCGCACATCTTTGGGAGCAAACCTGGAGGCACCCAACGAAAAAAGCCCATAGGGTACAAAGCTATCTCCTTCCATCAACGATTTTACAGCTCCTAATTGGTAATACTCCACGGATATATCTTGCGGCTTCACAATATCCACTATTCCACCGTCTTGTTTTAAGGTAGATTTAAACTGACTAAAGCCAAGCTCAACAGCTACACCGTGGGGTAAAGTTTTGCTCACACTTACACCATAATTTCCTCCACCTTCTATGCGTAGCCGGTAGCCGTTATACGAATAGGCTGTTCTGGATCCTGGCACATAGCCACCATACCCATGAATTTCTATTTGGGCTTGTGCCAAGGTTGAAGCCAACCCTACAAACCATGCGGTCAATACTAAAAGTCTTTTCATTTAATTTTTTATTTCTATTTACAAAACTAACCTAATATTTCCATTTAATACTGCAACCTATGCTTGGGTTTTGATGTTCACTTATCGGTACCCCGGCTAGCAGGTTATCCAGGGCTTCGCGTAAGCTGGAACCAGTTAAGGGCACCTCATTGCCCGGCCTGGAGCCGTCCAACTCGCCCCGGTAAACCAAAGCCATGTCGCTATTAAACAAATAAAAGTCGGGGGTGCAAGCAGCCTTGTAGGCTTTGGCCACAGCTTGAGTTTCATCGTATAAATACGGAAAAGGGTAATTCCATTTTTTAGCCTCTTCCAACATTAGCTCCGGACTGTCCTCCGGGTAGTTATCCACATCGTTAGCGCTAATAGCCACAAAGGCAATATCCTTAGGCAGGTAGTCGTTAGCCAACCGAACCAATTCGGGCTGCACATGCTTAACATACGGACAATGATTACAAATAAACATAATCAACGTACCCCGCTTACCGCTACTCAGCGATGCCAGGTTTAGTACGTTACCCGAAACTACATCCGGCAGTTCAAATGGGATGGCCGGAGTTTGTAAATCCAACATACTAGAAGGTGTTAATGCCATAATTTTAAAGTTTTAAAACAGATGCAAGTTAATTAATATTATATTTTAATAATATAGCTAAATAACAATTTAACAGGAAGTAAATAAATTGTCTATTTTTAGTTATTAATAAATTAATCAATAATTATATATTATTTAAGGAATATTTTTATATTAACTTATGGATTAAAAATATGAGTATTATTTTTTTAATTTCCATTTAAAATTCCTCCAATTGCTTATAAATACACATTTTAAGCAACTGATTTATAGGTTTATAAATACCTCTACCATAAGCATAAATTTAATCTAAATTAAAACTTCTTACAGATTAAATTATTCTATATCTTTTCGAAAAATAGGATAAATACACACCATTGACGGAAGAAAAAAAGCATAGAAAAAGGAAGTTTCTCTTTAATCCTTTAAAGAGACCCCTGCCCTATATTGGGCTAATTATTGGCATTATGCTTATTATTTTTCAGCAAACCATCCGTAATTATGTATCGGATACCATTGGCGATATTTTAGTTAAGTCGATGGAAGAGGCGACCGGGGGCGTGTACAAAACCACCTATGATTTAGTTCGTTTCGACATTATTTCGAGCGAATTAAGAATAAGTAATCTAAAAATAGAGCTGGACACCACAGTTATATCAAAAGAAGACTATTTAAAATCGAAACCAAACCTAATTCATGTAAATACACCTATTATTGTAGTTAAGCTAAAATCTATATTCCCCCTGGTGTTTAGCAACAAGCTTTACGTAAGCTATGTAGGCGCACAAAATCCTGATTTTGAACTAATTAAAAGCAAGCACGGTTCGGTACCCGAAAACGCTAGTGCAGAAAGCCAACAGGATATTCGTGAAACCATAAACAACTACTTTAGTGCCTTAGAAATCGACAGTTTTAGGCTAAAAAATGGGGCTTTTAATATTTCAAATCATCAGGAGAACGACCATGAACTGGATGTAATAAAAGTGAAAGATTTTAGTATGTTGCTCAAAAACTTTCGGCTCGATTCGCTTAGTCCGTCTATTTTGCTTAAAGGCATAAGAGCCCAAAGTTTAGATTTACAGGTAATAGATCAGGACGTAAACCTGCCCAAACTAAACCAAAGTATTCATTTTGAAAAATTTTCGCTTTCCACGACCGATTCTACCATAACATTGGATAGTTTAACCATCAAAAACCTGGACAAAACCAAAGGTAGGGCAAACTCAACTCTGCGTGTAAAACAGGTAGAATTGCATGGTGTAAACTTTGATGAGGCCTTTAAAAACAACAATATTACTATTAACGAATTGCATGTTGTAGCCCCCAAAATTCATTACGACCAGTTAGACTTTACCCCATTAAAAAAAGTAGAAAAAGAAAACAAAGGCACGCTGTTCGAGGCCTTTAATCAATTTTTTATCAAAGATATCAGGGTGTTTAATGGAGAAGTTGACTACCACGGTAGGCACAATACCCGCATCAATAATTTTTCTGTGGGAATTGCAGATTACACCATTACACCCGAAGACTGGAAAAACCGACAGCCCGTATCTGACTTTCAATTGCTTTTCTTAAACGCAAATAACTTAACACAAGAGCTTCCAGACAGCATTCATACCGCAACAGTTGAACAGGTAACATACAGCCCGATTGCCAAAAAACTAGCGCTTACAAACCTGAAAGTAAGCCCAATAAAGGGACGAAATACATACAAATATTTAAAAGCCAGAAACAGCAATTTATACACCCGAAGCAGCATAAGCAGCCTTACTTTAACAGGCTTTAATGTTCCTGAAATGATAACGAAAGGAAAAGTAGAAATAGATTCTGTTATTATTAACCGCCCCAAAAGTTTTATTGTACAATACCCAGGCATGTATTTAAAACCGGTCAAATCAAAACATAAAAACAAACTACTATTTAATGTAAATTATTTAATTGCTAACAACGGCAGTCTGCGGGTAAAAAGCTACCAAAATAAAAGTTCTCAGGAATTTTCGTTTACTAATATTTACGCCACCACCGGTACTATTAGTCAAAAATCTTCCCTCAGTAATTTACCCAAACAGTTTAACCTGGTAGTGGGTAATGCCCGGCTGCAACTCAAAAACACTGGCCATACCACCCGGTTTACCAACCTGCGTTTTAGCCAACACAACCATTTGTATATAAGCGAAGTAAGTTTACAACCCGATAGCAGTAATTTACCCTACCACCATATAAAAGGTAAGCTTTCCGATGTAGCGGTGCAAGGGATTCAGCTACCTACCCTGCTTTCGAAACAAAAGTTGGAAATAGACTCACTAACTATTGGCCTGGCTAACCTGACGGGTGATTTCACCAGACGTGCATTTGAACAAAGTAATAATACTAATAACAATGGCTTAAAAGATGTAATTATTGGTAAGTTGCAAGTAAACCAAGCCAATGCAAAACTTGCACATAGGGCAGGCCATGTAGCTATTTCAGGCACCAGGCTTAGCCTTGACAGCCTAAAATTAGATTCGTTACAAGCTAGTAAAGCCAGTTTAACTTACAAAAACACAGCCCTTTGGTTTGATAACTTACTGGTAAACAACCTTAAAAATAACAGCACCTTACAAGGGCAAGCAGGAAGCTACCTGGAAGCAGACTCATCGCTGGTTATCCGAAACCTAACCTATACGCAACCCAAAAACAAACTTAAAGCTGGGTTGGAATCAATAAATATTTTAGGGCTGGACAAAGAAAAATTAACGCACACGCAAGCTTTAAACGTGCGTAAAATACAGTTTAACAAACCTTACCTAATAATATCAACTCCACCCAAAGACAGCACAAAGGCACCTATAAATGCAAATAAACAACTACTTACCAAAGGCCTAAAAGCGGTGAGTTTCGATACACTGGAAGTAGTAAACGGGCATGCGTCCATTGCTTTACCTAACCAGCAAAACATTAATTTGGGTCATTTTAAAGGAATACTAACCTCTTACCGTATAGACACAACTACCTCTATTTTTGAGGCAGTAAACAAGGCCAAAGGAGTTTTTGAATTTACAGACATCAATCTACGAGGACTAAAAGATACCTTAAGCGTAACTAAACTCCACATAGATGCATACCAACGTTTTTTATGGACTGATTCTATATATTTTGATACCCAATTGGGGCGCAACAAACTTCGTGTCGTTTCTCCGGGGATTGGCGTAGATTACATCGATATACCTGCATTACTGCACAAAAAGGTCGAAATAAGTCGTATCTCTACACGAAATAATTTCATTGAACTTACTCAAACCGACACTATCAAAACAGTTCAAAATAAGTCAACTAAAGGCTTTACTTTACCGCTCAACCTTAACCTGAACAAAGTAAATATTTTAAGCTCACGCTTAAAATATACTAAGATAAACCAACCTAACCATGCCCTATCCTCCTTGCATTTTGATATTGCCATTGATAGCCTTGAGGGCCGGGAAGGCCATCCTTTTGACCTGGCACACAATACCAAAGACACACGGCTTACCCTGCTTAACTTTGCCACAAACCTACCCGATAGTTTAAACACACTTGGTTTTGATACGCTCAAGGTATCGAGCAAAAAAGCAGAAATTGAACTGGCTAACCTAACCTTACAAGCGCGCTACCCAAAATATGAGTACGGCAACCAGGTAGGCTACCAGGTAGATTGGAAAGACTTGCTGATTGAAAAAATAAAAGTAAGCCAAATTGACTTTGAAGATTTGCTTGAAAAAGGCACCTTGAAATGCGAAAAGATAACGTTAGCAAATGGCCATTTAAAGCTGTTTAAAGACAAGCAACTCCCCTTTCCAACCGATAGGCGCATACCTATTTTGCAAGACCGAATTCGTAACTTAAAAATGCCCGTCAAGATAGATACCATTCAGGTTAAAGGCCTTGACATCTATCAAACCACCTTGCAATCAACCGGTAAAACCGAAGGTAGCATCTCATTTAATAAAACCAATGGGTTAATCACCAATATAACCAACGATAGCCTTAGATTGCAAAACAACAGGTTATTAAACGTAGTGGCCGATACACGTATAATGAATTCA
>JALWRJ010000448.1 GCA_026994125.1 Cyclobacteriaceae bacterium
GTACATACCAGCTAACGAACTAAACCGGGTAAATGCACAACTGCGTGGCCATTACGATGGCATTGGTATTGAGTTTGATATTTTAAACGATAGCCTTACGGTAATTAAACCCAGTAAGGACGGACCCTCGGCCAAAGCAGGTATTCAAATTGGCGATAGAATAATTAAGGTAAACGATGAAAATATTGCGGGAATAGGCCTTACCTCTAAAGGAGTTACGGAGCGGCTTTTGGGCGAAAAAGGTAGCAAGGTTACGGTGCAGGTTTATCGGCCTACCACCAAGCAAATACTTACCTTAACCCTGGAGCGAAACAGCATTTACCAACATACGGTGGTAGCTAACTACCTAATTAATGATACCACAGGCTACCTAAAACTAAACCGCTTTGGCAGTAGCAGTGCCCGCGAAATAAAAGACGCCCTTACTGACTTGCTAAAACAAGGTATGACACAACTGGTACTCGATTTGCAAGCCAACCCCGGTGGTTACCTGGATGCCGCAGAAAAAATTGCCGATGAATTTTTAAAAGAAGGCCAACGGGTAGTTTCGCAAAAAGGTAAAATGGGTAAATACAACGATGAATTTACGGCCACCAGCGAAGGCCTTTTTCAAGCCAACCCTTTAATTGTATTATTGGATGAATACAGCGCATCGGCTTCCGAAATTTTAGCCGGAGCATTGCAAGATAATGACCGTGCCCTTATTGTAGGCAGGCGCTCTTTTGGTAAGGGCTTGGTGCAAATGCCCATAACACTTAGCGATGGCTCTGAGCTTAGGCTTACCATTGCCCGGTATTATACGCCATCGGGCCGAAGTATTCAAAAATCGTACAAAAACGGTAATACCGAATATGCCCATGATTTAAACCAACGATATGCTCATGGCGAGTTTTACCATGCCGATAGTATTAAATTTAACGATAGCTTAAAATTTAGCACCGTGGGCGGTAGAACCGTATATGGCGGTGGAGGCATTATGCCCGATTACTTTGTAGCACTCGATTCTACCCGTGCAGGCCACTTATACCATACCTTGCAAACCAAGGGTATATTACGAAAATGGGTATTAAATTATGTAATAGCTAACCACCAGCAGTTATTGAAAGAACCTGCGTTGGCGTTTGTTAACCGTGCCTTTTGGAAGCCTGCTTTTACTGCTTCGTTAAAACAACTGGCACAACAGGCAAGTGTGGAGTTTACCATCAGCGAGTTTGTAAACTCAAAACAATGGATAGCCTCCTATTGTCAGGCCGAAGTAGCTCGTTTGGTGTGGGACGAAAACGCTTACTACCGCATTTTGAATCCGGTTACTAATTTACCTTATCAAAAATCATTATCATTATTTTCGCAAGCACAACAGCTTGTTACACATACTCCTTAAATTGCTATGTTTAATCGAAGAAGTTTTATTAAAAAATCAGCCTTGTTTACCTCCGTATTGGGGCTTCAACCTTTGTTTGGCAAGGCTAATTCGTCAGTTGGTTTTGTTCCACAGGGTAAGCCTACCCTATTAGCTACCTGGAACCACGGCTTGCAAGCCAATGCAGCAGCCTGGCAAGTTCTGCAAAGCGGAGGGAGCATTGTAGATGCAGTAGAGGCCGGTGTGCGCGTTCCGGAGTCTGACCCGGAAAATACTTCGGTTGGGCTGGGGGGCTTACCGGACAGAGACGGGCGTGTTACATTGGATGCTTGCATTATGGAACCTGGAGGTAACTGCGGAGGTGTGGCCGGCCTGGAATATATTGAAAACCCTATAAGCGTGGCCCGTAAGGTAATGACCGAAACCCCACACGTTTTGCTGGTGGGCGATGGAGCCTTGCAATTTGCCCTGGAACAAGGCTTTACCCGTAAAAATCTGCTAACCCCCAAAGCGGAACAAGCCTGGAAAGAATGGCAAAAAACTTCGGAATACAAGCCCATCATTAATATTGAAAATCACGATACCATTGGCTTGTTAGCCCAAGATGCTCACGGCAATTTAGCTGGGGCTTGTACTACAAGTGGCTTGGCTTTTAAAATGCATGGCCGGGTGGGCGACTCTCCCATTATTGGTGCCGGGCTTTTTGTAGATAACGAAATTGGCGGAGCCACCGCTACCGGAATGGGTGAAGCCGTACTAAAAATTGCCGGAAGCCACACCGTAGTAGAACTTATGCGCCAGGGGTATGCCCCCGAAGAAGCCTGCAAAGAAGCTGTAAAAAGAATTATAAAAAAAGACCCAAATTATAACAACATACAAATTGGCTTTTTGGCCTTGCGTAAAGATGGAGCTACCGGAGGGTTTGCCTTACAAAAAGGCTTTAATTATGCACTCATGATATCCGCCAATCAAAACAAATTGGTGGATGCAAGCTATATGTTATCTTAAAACCAGGTTAAACCATTGCATTTCCAACACCAATACCCCAACCCCAACACCCTAATTACAATACTTTCGCATGTAATTTACCGCTTTTGAACTACCCATTTGCCTGGCACGTTTAAAATCATCACAGGCATCAAAAGGCTTATTATCCTGCACTAGTGCCATCCCCCTTAATAAAAGTGTTTCGCGCAATTGCAGGTTCAAGGGGTGAGTAGAGGTAATAGTGCCTTTAATTTGGTAGATTGCATAAAAGAGCAAATCAATGGCTTGGCTGTAATCCGTATAGGCCTTGTCGTAGCGTTTTAAATTATAGTTAATATTTCCACGTAGTTGGTGGTAAATTATTACCGAATCTTTTAAAGCAATGGCTTCATTAATATCGTTGAGCGCATGCCTAAAGTCGGCCATAGTAAATTTTATTACACTTCGGTGGTGGTAATAAGTTGGTTTTTTGCTGCCTAGTGTAATAGCCTTATCTATATCGGCTAAAGCCGAGAGTTTTTGCTCGTTTTTAAGTTTATAATTGCTACGCAGGTAGTAGTACTCTGCATTGGTAGAGGAAAGCTTAATAGCCTCATTCATGGCAGCAATGGCTTCGGTATAGCCGGGTTTCAAAGTGGCGGGATCCATGGTTTGTGCACTGTAGTAAGCCAGTAGTACATATAATTCTGCTTCATCAGGACTTATATTAATCGCTTTAATTACATCGTTCAGCACGTAGTTCCGATGATTTTTGAGTTTAAAATGCAGAGCTGCTCGCTGCAAATAAGCTTGTTTATAATCGGCTTTGTAGGCAATGGCTAAATTATATTGGGTTATAGCCTGTCGGAAGTCTTCCTTTAGCTCCAAAATCTTACCTTTAAAAAAATAGGCTTCTGCCCACTGTGGGGCTAGTGTAAGCGTGCTATCTATGGCCACTTCTGCCTGCATTAAGTTGTTGCTTTTTAAATATTC
>JALWRJ010000449.1 GCA_026994125.1 Cyclobacteriaceae bacterium
TTTCATATTTTTTTATGAATGGTTCCGTACTTGCTCCAATAAATAAAAATATTGTAGCTTTATAAAATGAATGAAATAGAGCAATTGATTGAAGCCATAAAAAATACTGACATTGATAAAACAAATTCCTTGTTACTCGAAAACCCTGAATTAGCGAACAAAAATACACCAAACGGAATTTCGATTTTGCAATTAGCAGCTTACTACAGAAATAATGAAGCGGTGGAGCTAATCAAACACCATAAAGTAAAATTAAATATTTATGAGCAGGTGATTCTAGGTAATTCAGGAGAAGTAGCAAAGTATTTTATGCAGAACAACACTACCATTAACAGCTACTCAAGCGATGGGTTTACACCCCTTGGTCTGGCTTGTTTTTTTTCACACTTTACTACGGCTCAAAAATTAATATCTTTAGGTGCGAATGTTAATACTCCCTCAAAAAATAGCTTTAAAGTAACTCCCTTACATTCGGCTTGTGCCTCATCAAATATTAAAATAGCAGAATTATTACTTAAAAATAATGCCAACGTAAATGCCAGACAACAAAATGGCGTTACACCACTACACTCGGCCGCACACAAAGGAAACCTTGCCTTAGTCCAGCTATTGGTGGCTAATGGAGCCAATGTTTCAGCTAAAATGGAGTCCGGCCAAACCCCATTAATGATGGCCGAAGAGCAGACTTTTACTGGAATAGCAGACTTTTTAAAATTAAATACTCCAGCCTAACAACTTAACCGGAGCTATTAAAAAAACCAACATTATTTTTAACATATAAAACATTGCAATCCAGAAGCCACAAAATTGCCATTACCCCATTAGGCCAATTGGAATACCATATTTTCAATTCTAAGGCCAACAGGCCCATCCTTTGTTTTCATGGGTATGGGCAAGAAGCAAGCGAGTATGCTTGGCTGGCAAAAGAAGCACCTGAATATAAAATAATTGCAATTAACTTATTTTACCATGGCAACAGCCGGTTAACCAAGCCATACACAATTAGCTATACGCAGCTTAAAATTTTTATAGACCTACTGCTCGCACAAGAAAATATTACAACTTTTGAGGTTACAGGGTTTAGCATGGGAGGCAGGTTTGCACTTGCCACTACCTATTTATATGCCGAACGTATAAACGCTTTGTATTTAGTAGCTCCAGACGGACTGGTGGAAGGCCCTTGGTATAAGCTAGCCACCCAAACAAAAATAATGCGTTTGATTTTTAAAGCTGTACTTCACTCGTATCCGGTATTTGTATCGCTCACAAAGATTTTGGCCAAAATCGGTATCCTAAATAAAGGATTACTCAAATTTGCTTCGCTTTACATGCAAATCCCCAAAGAACGCCATCGAATTTTTAATACCTGGACGGGCTTTAGAAACCTAACCTTAGCACCCCAACATTTAGCCAAATTAATAGCTGAGTATAATATACATTGTACCATTATTTTGGGCAAATACGACCGGGTAATTCCGGTAAAAAGGCTAGTTACAAACAAAACAAAAGTGGCAGGGGCACACTACAATGTTAAACCCATTACCCACCACAAATTATTTTATTTTAATTTTTTAAAAGCCCCTTCTAAATCAAACTAAAAAAGAATGAATAAACTTACCTTTGCATCTTAACTTGAGTTGCATGATTAGTTTCTTTAAAAACACCCAAGAAAAGGTATTTGTTGTTCAATCCTCTACTTCGTTACTTTTACAAGACATCCAAAAACTAAATTGGCTTTTTGGCAATGCACAGCAGATTGAAGAAGAAGGTATTTCCGGTAATTTTATTGGCCCTCGGGTAGAAATGATAACTCCATGGAGCACCAATGCCGTAGAAATAACCCAAAATATGGGGATATCGGGGATTGAACGAATAGAAGAGTTTGGAACGGATGCTAAGGCTTTTGATCCCATGCTGCAGCGAAAGTATGAACGTTTAGACCAACATATTTTTGACCTGACCACCCAGCCTGAAGAAATTATAGAAATACATGATATTGAAGCGTACAACCGGCAAGAAGGACTGGCCCTAAATACCGAAGAAATAGCCTACCTCAAAAAGGTAAGTAAGGAATTGGCACGGCCACTTACCGACAGCGAAGTGTTTGGGTTTTCGCAGGTAAATAGCGAACACTGCCGGCATAAAATATTTAACGGGGTTTTTATTATTGATGGCCATCAAAAAGAAAACTCACTGTTTCAACTTATCCGTAAAACTTCCAATGAAAACCCCAACCGGTTGGTATCGGCCTATAAGGATAATGTAGCTTTTGTAAAAGGCCCACAAGCCATTCAATTTGCTCCGGCCACCCAACATCAGCCCGATTACTTTAATACACGGGCTTTTAACTCGGTACTTTCGTTAAAAGCCGAAACGCATAATTTCCCCACTACGGTTGAACCTTTTAATGGAGCAGCTACCGGTTCAGGAGGCGAAATTCGAGATAGAATGGCCGGAGGAAAAGCCAGCATGCCTTTAGCAGGCACTGCGGTGTACATGACCAGTTACCCACGTACGGCTCCGGGTCGATTGTTTGAATCTTACACGGAACCACGGCCCTGGCTATATCAATCGCCCCTGGAAATTTTGATTAAAGCTTCAAATGGCGCCTCCGATTTTGGCAATAAATTTGGCCAACCTCTTATTGCAGGTACTGTATTTACCTTTGAACAAAACTTATCGAATGAACTCTTAGGTTATGATAAAGTGATTATGCAAGCCGGTGGAGTTGGCTATGGCAAGGCGCAAGACAGCCTGAAAGAAGACCCAAAAAAAGGAGACAAAATAGTGGTACTTGGGGGCGATAATTACCGCATTGGTATGGGCGGAGGTGCCGTTTCATCGGTAGCCACCGGTGAGTTTTCCAACACCATTGAACTTAATGCTATCCAACGCTCGAACCCCGAAATGCAAAAACGTGTAGCCAATGCCGTACGAGCCATGGCCGAAATGGAAACAAACCCTATTATTTCCATTCACGACCACGGTGCCGGAGGCCACCTAAATTGCCTGTCGGAATTGGTAGAAACCACCGGAGGGATCATTGAGGTAAGCAAACTACCGGTAGGCGACCCCACCCTCTCGGAAAAAGAAATTATTGGCAACGAATCGCAAGAACGCATGGGTCTGGTAATTAACCCTGCCCACCTGCCTACCTTAAAGCAAGTAGCTGATCGCGAACGAGCCCCCATGTACACCGTAGGCGAAACTACAGGCGATATGCAGTTTAAGTTTGTGGGCAAAAAAGGTAAAAATCCAATGGATTGGAACTTAATGCACATGTTCGGTTCTTCCCCCATCATCTAC
>JALWRJ010000450.1 GCA_026994125.1 Cyclobacteriaceae bacterium
AAACCTAAACAACCGGTACTTCGGTGGTACGACTACCCCACCCGACTCACCCGCACACACTCCAATTACAGCCTTCAGGCCTTTGCAAAACTAAAAGCACGCTATTTTGCTGATGCATACAAGCAGGCATCTCCCCTTCCAGAAATTTGGGTTTGGGGCTATGGAAAAGAGGTGTTTCAAAAATCGAAATACCTGGCAGCGTTCGGCTTGTCCATAGCAGGCTATATAGATGTTAAACCCAGGCCAAACAGCCAACGTACGGTTGTTTCCTACCGGCAACTAACCCCAAACAAACATTTTGTACTAGTGTATGTAAGTGATAGAACTGGCCAGCTAAAAATACGTAACTGGCTACTAAACAATGGGTTTATCGAAGGTACTCATTTTTATTTTATGGTATAAGCTTAACCTACCATTTGGCCCAACTAACCCCGGGCCGATAGTGTATAAACTCTCCCTTAACCTGCAATGGCGAAGCAATATTGTTTCGATACAAACTACCTGTACCTAATCCTTGAGGCATTGTTACTTGTAGCCACGAAGCAAACTGGCATATCGCATTTAATCCAATATTAGCTTCTAACGCAGAGGTTATCCACCAACCAATTTGTAACTCTTCAGCTAAGTTAATCCACTCCAGTGTAGCTGCAAATCCACCCAGCAAACCGGGTTTTAAAATAATGTATTGAGGTTTTATGGTGGTAAGCATATCTCGTTTGGCTTCCACACCAACTACCCCAATCAATTCCTCATCCAATGCAATAGGTACTGGTGTTTGTGCGCAAAGCAAGGCCATTTGCGCAGGTTGCCCGGCTGCAATGGGCTGTTCAATGGAGTGAACTTGCAATCGTTCCAATTCTTGTAAAACTAATTTTGCCTCGTCAGGTGTAAAGGCTCCGTTAGCATCAACCCTTAATTCCAGTTTAGAAGCCGGCATGAGCTTTCGGGCATCCTGTAATAAGGCCAATTCATCTTTCAAGTTTATTGCGCCCAATTTTAGTTTAATACACCTAAACCCTTCCTTAATTTTTTCATTAAGCCGTTGTTGCATTACTTGCCGGTTACCCATCCACACCAACCCATTTATTTGTAAGGGGGTTTGCGCATTATAAAATGTACTTTCAAACAATTTTCGTTTGCCACCATGTAGCAAATCGAGCAGCGCAGTTTCAACTCCAAATTTTACCGAAGGCAGAGAGACAGGTAACTTACCGGCTATTTTAAATATTTCTTCCTTATTATTAGGCACTTTGGGTATATGCAACAAAGCCAGGGCCTGGCGTAATTGAGCTTCAAAATCAGGCACATCGTCTATACTTAAACCTTGTAAGGGGCCTGCTTCTCCCCAGCCCTGCACCTGGGGTTTATCAGTATCAAACACTTTAATAAACCAGGTAGCTTTTTGCCGCAATACCCCACGCGATGTACCGGCTTCAAATAAAAAATCTAACTTGTGGGGCGTAATGGTAAAATTAAGTGGCATACATTTCTTTCCTCTGCTCAATTCTAATCATTTTTGTGTGAATTAAGGCGATACTATGCAAAAAGAACCTTCCATAGATTTAAAAAAATACAATTATACATTACCTGAAGCCAGCATTGCGCTTGAAGGAACCACAAAACGTGCTGATTCAAAGCTTTTGTACTACCACCAAGGCCAAATAAGCGACCATCATTTTACAGATGTAGTCGATCTTCTTCCGGCCAGTGCTACGCTGGTATTTAATAATACCAAAGTAATTCCGGCTCGACTGTTTATGCAAAAATCTACAGGAGCCACCCTTGAACTTTTCTTGCTAAAGCCGGCTCATAAAGTTGAAATAAATACAGCATTGGTAAGTACAGAAAAAACCGTGTGGCAATGTATGATTGGCAACCTTAAAAAATGGCCTGAAACCGAAGTGCTTTCCACCTCCATGAGCATTGGCAACACCCCCATTAACCTGCAAGCTACTTTGGTGGATAGAACCTCAAAAATAGTAGCCTTTAGCTGGAACAACCCCGACATAACCTTTTCACAAATACTTGACTGCCTGGGAAATACACCTCTCCCTCCCTACATTAAACGGCCAACAACCCTGCACGACAAAGAACGCTACCAAACCGTGTACTCAAAGATAAATGGAGCTGTAGCAGCCCCTACTGCCGGCTTGCATTTTACAAAAGATATTCTTAGTAAACTACGTAGTAAAAACATACAACAACAATACCTAACCCTGCATGTAGGTGCCGGCACTTTTATGCCCATTAAGGCCGCTACGGTAGCCGAACACCCCATGCACAACGAAACCATGCAAGTTGCGGTTTCGCTGGTTGAATCGCTGCTAACGGCACACCCGGTAATTGCCGTAGGAACCACCTCGATGCGTACCCTCGAAAGCCTGTATTGGTGGGGTGTAAAATTAATTAAAAACCCAGCGGCAGGTTTTCATATCGAAAAGCTGTTTCCTTACCAGCAAACCAAGCCATTGCCAACACGCCAGCAAGCCTTGCAAGCTGTGTTGGCTTATGCACAATCTAAACATTTGCAAGAGCTTACAGGCGATACTGAAATATTTATTTTCCCAGGGTATAAATTCAAGGTTTGTGATGGTTTAATTACTAATTTTCATCAACCTGGAAGCACCCTAATTTTATTAGTAGCAGCTTTTATTGGCCATGATTGGAAAAATATTTATGCACATGCCCTGCAAAATAACTACCGCTTTTTAAGCTTTGGCGATAGCTCTTTACTAATTCCAACGCCTTAATTTTTAGTTAAATTTTGTATGTCCTAAAAAATATCTTTGTAAGATATTAAAATAGCCGTATCTTTCACGTTTAATTAACAACCAAAACTTGAAAGGGCTCATACTTAAAACCTTTAATGCACGACCCGAAGAGTTCACTTCGGTAAGTGTACTCTTATTGTTGGGCTTTTTTATGGGTATATTTTTAGCTACCTATGATGTGGCTGCTCCTGCCCTTTTCCTGGCAGAATTTAGCGACAATACTGTATTAGCGCAAGCTATTTTGCTATCGGGGGTGTTAAGTGTTGTAACCACCTATTTTTATGCCTTTTTGCAACGCAATATTCCTTTTAGGTACCTGGTACTCTTTTTTTTATTGCTCATTATGGCTGCTACTGCCCTTATTTGGATAGAAAGCCAAGCCGAACAAATAAGTAGAACCACCGTATTTATAGGCTTTGTTTTAGCATTGCCTTTTTCGTTTATAGCCAGCTTAATTTTTTGGGGTTATTTTGGTCGAATTTTTAACTTAAAACAGTCTAAGCGAGTTATTGGCGGTATCGATACGGGCC
>JALWRJ010000451.1 GCA_026994125.1 Cyclobacteriaceae bacterium
GTCGAAAAAGTAGGCAGATAGCACATACTGGAATTTTACTGTTAATCCTGGATTAAGGTATTACTCTCCGTACTCCAGTTGGTACGATATATCGTTACCAATACTTTTCTTCGCTTTTTCGTATGCCTTGGCACTAGCCAGTTCAAAATTAGCTCCCGAGCCTTTAATGCTGGTTAACGAGTTTTTGTATATTTCTTTACCGGTATCGGTGCGTACCATCGAAACCGTAGCATCTAAATACGAAAACTTAGCATAGCCACTCTGTTGACCTTTGCGTGTAGAGGCCTCGATGGCAATTATATAGTCGGCTCCTTCGGGGCTATCTAAAAATTTATAGTCCAGTGCTAACAAAGCATTTTTTACTGAAGGCGCTAAAATGTTTATTCTCAAAGGTTTGCCCAGCGACATCTCGGTAGAGGTAACATACACCGTTGGGGCTAAAATTTTAAGTTTAATTTGGCTGGTTTTAGGAGGGTTTGCCGCCAATGTGCTTTGTACAAATGGGTTTTGAGCCGGCAAATCAAGCAACGCAGGTACATCAACCAGGGCATTTATCAACAACTCACCACTGGTTTTAATTTGTTCGGTATTAAGCACCAGTTGCACTTGACCGGCTTTATTCGACACCAAGGTAGTTTGGTATTCTTCTGCTTCATCGCGTGTGATGTAAAACTTTACAGGAATGCCTTCCATGGGCTTGCCTTGTAAATCTACGGTTACGTTTATCGGGCGTTTAAACAAGTTTACTTTTTTAATGATGTAGTCTGGCTGTTCCGGTTGTAAAGTGATGGCTTCTAAGTTCTTAATGTATTCAAAATTTTCGGGCAGAAAGGTTAAATCGCCAAACTGAACTGCGCTATAAGGAAATTTATTGTTTACCGTAGCTTGTACCTTACCATTGGCATCCACAAAACTGGTAGTAGCCACAATTTTGTCATTGGCCAGGCTAAAACTTCCTTCAAAGGTAAAATCACATGCATCGGTGGCCACGGTTACCGATTTTAAATCTGTAAGCTTATTAATTACCCTTTGCCCAAAGGCAGAAGAAAATTTGCTTGCTTTGCCCGAATTTTGGTAACCAATAATTCCCGGGCAAATGGTAATGCCGGTATTGGCAATTTGCAATTGTAGCCCATACGCATAAAAAGCAGCCAGTTGGTGTACATTCAAACTTCCTTTGTTAAAAAAGTTATCGGTTCCCTGGGCAATATCTAATTTCATCTGGCCAATCTTTTTAAAATCGAGCTTATCGTCTTGGTCTAAGGCCATTAACATCACAGCCGATTGGTTAATTTCTTTTAGTTTTTGCTGGCTTTCGAAAAGCAAATCAATAGCTTTTTCTTTATTTCCGGCTGTTATGGCATTATTGGCCAGCATTACATTATTATCGATAGCTGCCGTGTTTTTTTTAATAATATCCAGGTTGTATTCAATAAGATCGGGAATACTTACATAGGAAAACGAGAAGGCTGTTTTTTTCTTTTTGTGGTAATAATTTTCGTATTTTAAACCTACCAGCTCGGCATTAGATACCGAAACAGAGTTTTGGTCGAGCAATTGAGTTGACTCTGTATTTACAATAGAAATGTTCATTACTGTTTCGGATTTTACATTCACATGTACCGATTCAATAATTTGATTACGCGACATCTGATTAAGTTGCTTGTAAATATTAGCCAGACTCTCTTTTTTGCCCACCAATTCGGAACTTAACCCTACCAGGTATTTATCGGAAGGGTATTTAGCTTCGCGTTGGTAGGGGTCTAGCCAGTCGGGTGCATCTTTTTGGGCATAACCAGTAACCGTACTGGCTAAAATAACAAACAGTGTAATTAGCTTTTGCATAATTATAAGGGGTAAAAAAGAAGGTTGGAATGATCTTTGCCACCCAACCTCCTCTATATGTTTAACTCAAATTGCCTGCATACAGTAGCCAGGTAAATTTAGTTATCCCATTTCATTAGTTTCTCTAATTTATCCTGGGCAATATCGGTTTCTTCTTCCAATTTTTTAGAAATAGCACGTTGAGCCACCTCCATAGCCTTTTTAGAGTTATAGGCTATTCGAACAAATACCTCTGTATTTTTGTTTTTTAAGGTGCGGTATATTTCGAATAAGGGTAAGGTACGGCCCAACTCTTGGGCAATAATATTTTTTGATGCAGCTACTGTTTTAGTTACTGAAGCTGCTTCTTCGCTATTAAATTGCTGGTTGGCAATATTGTTTTCTATAAGAGCTGCTACCTGGGTAGAAATGGAACCGGCCAGTTCCAGCTTAGCCAATTCAGTAGCTTGCAATTTGGCGGCACTTTGTGTATTTGCCACCGAGTTACCCGAAGCTACAATGTAAAGTGGGTAGCCATCTTCATCCATTTCGTATTGGCGAACCCAGGCAGTTTCTATTTGTTTTTCCATGGGCAACGCCCCCGGAGAAACATGGTAGCCTTCTTTTTTAAATTTTTTAGCTTCTTTACGTGCCTCTTTTACGGCTCGTTTTTTAATTTCTTTTTTGCCCATTTTGCGGGCATCTTTAGTTTGCGCTACGGTTACTGTTGAAAAAGCAAAAACTAACGCAATTAGCAGTGTTAATGATTTGATAAGTTTCATAATTTTTTTAGTTTATAAGTTAAAAGTACATTATTTATTTAAATTCATAACAGATAATCGGCTAATTGTAGCCGGTTTTTGCGTGGTTGGGTGTTGGGTGTCATTAGTTAATTCAATCGTACGTTCCGACACGTAAAAATCGAGTTCACGCAAATAAATGGTTCCATCGGGCTTAATATCGGCTTTCCCGTTTTTAATACCTTCGAGCAAAGCCAGTGTAAAAGCACCGTGTTTCCAGTCGGGTGTTTCCAGGGCCGACTCGCTACCGGTAGCTGCGGCCATAAAGACCAATCCGTTTTCATCGCTGGTTGCTAAACGGATAGCCTCGGTATTATTGGCTTGATATTGCGAAAAATTAGCGCCCAGTTGTCCGCTTCTACAGGCATCCACCATCAATAGCACTTTTGCTGGCAATTGGCTCAGGGCACTGGTTATGTCTTCCCAACTTACTACGTTTTCGGGTTTTTGAATTAAGTCGGCATCGTGAGGAAGAATAAAAAAATGCCCCTTTTCGTTTATACCATGCGAAGCAATAAACACCAATACCATATCCTTGGCTTGAACCTTTTTGGTAAGCGAAG
Source organism: Cyclobacteriaceae bacterium (assembly GCA_026994125.1). Taxonomy (GTDB): domain Bacteria; phylum Bacteroidota; class Bacteroidia; order Cytophagales; family Cyclobacteriaceae; genus JAKISE01. The sequence goes on from JALWRJ010000451.1 coordinate 3,188, forward strand.
CAAAGGCATTTAAAATGGCCTGCTTATTTGCCTTCGCATTTAAAAGCACGGAGGTTTTTACATCTTTATACACCTTGGTACCTAACGAAGTAAACACTTCCGAAATAGATTGCGCATCGTTATCGGCATAGTTTAGGTTGTATTCGGCATTAGCATACTCCGAAATTCCAATACTTAAAATGTATAAATCGGGTCGGTCAGAATAATTTATTACCTGCAACGAACGGCCTTCACTACGGCTATCAACCCCTTCTACATAAATTATCCTTTTTTCAGATACTTTTTTAGCGTCCTGGTTGGCTACAAAAATACGCACTTCGTTTATGTCGTTGGCCAGCACCAGTTCCTGTTCTACCATCATATCAAATTCGCCCACCGATTTAGGCACTACTACCCCACGCGTATTGGAGGCAGGCCTACCATTAACCATAATTTTAACCAATTTTACTTTAGAGCTAGACCTGATGATGGCTTTTACGGTTATTTTAGTTTTATTCAGGGTGGTTTCGAGCAACTCAGGAGTTACCCACTCCACTTGAGGAGCTTCCTTTACAATTTTTTCAGGAGCCAGGGACACCAGTTTTTCAGGTGTTCCCTCCTGGGTTTTCAATTTTTCTTTGACCATGGTAAAACTTCCCATTCGCAGGGTTTCTACTACGGTGGCCGGTTTATGAAATTTTTCGGCAAACACACTGCTTTTATAAAATTTTGCTAAAGCTTGAGGTGTTTCATTTTGTTGCCAGCCCACAAATTTTTCGCCACCACTCGAAGCCTGGTAAAAGCCTTGTGGAGTCCAAATAATCCAATCTTGCTTATTGGTTAAAAACAAGGAAGCTAACAACTCACCTGAATCTTTATTCCAAATTTTAATGGTTTGGTCGCTGCATACGGCCACTACTTTGTTTTGGTATGCCCCAATGGAAGTTACAGCACCATTAATACCTGCCAAGGCACGAATAAACTTGCCCTTACGACTATATAGTTTAAGCGAAAAGTCGCCACCAACAGCAATGGTTTTGTCATTCAGTATGCTATAGGAGCGCACCCGGCCATCCAGTTCTTTTTGCATAGCCACCGATCCGCTAAAACCAGTGCTTAGGGTGTAAGCATCAATTTTTTGCAATTTATAGCCTCCATCCTCATGCACATCTACCTGGTAGGCATTCTGCTTAGGCACTCGCCAAACAAATTTTAATTCTTCTAAATCAAAACCAGTGGTAAAAGCATTTTTGGTTGTTTTAAATACCAATGTATTTTTGTTGATAAAAGCTACTTGAGTAGGCAAGCCCGATACTGACCTAAACAATTTAAGGGGTTCATTAGTTTGCAGGTTGTATAAAACGATGGTACCGGAAGGGCCACCGGCTAAAGCACCTACTTGTTGAGGGCCAATGGCCACAGCCGAAACACCTTTAAACGGAACCGGCACTTCCTGTGGTGTTTGTGCATTTGGCCAGGGTATCCAATAGCCTTGATGAGCACCCACTAGTAAGTGGTTATTACGAACCTGCAACGCGCTTACCGGTTCGTTTATTGAAGCAAGGTAACCTACAAAAGCGCCCCGGTTGTCCCATAAAATAACTTTTCCTTTGTTACCGGCCGAAATAATAAATTTCCCATCGGAACTAAAGATACAAGCCGTTACTTTATCCATGTGCATTTTCATGTCGATGGATTGGCTCCTGCCTGCCAGGTTCCAAAGTTTTACAACTCCATCGTAACCGGCCGAAACCAATTGTTTACCATCGGGCGAAAAAGAGATGGCATAAACTTGTGCGGTATGCCCGGATAAATTGGTAGCCAACTGCCCCTGGATATGCCCATTGGCATAACTAATATCCCACAATTTAACCAAACCATTGGCATCGGAGCTGGCTAGTTTTAACCCATTAGCACTAAAGGCCAGGTCAGTAATTACATTTTGATGCCCTGTTAATAGCACCACCGGAGCCGTCTTTTTTAAATCGATAATTCTAATTTCGTTTTGCGCAAAATAGCCTCCAATCGCTACAAAGCGGTTGTCGGGCGAAAGAGCCATGGCGTAAATGGCTCCCTCGGCTCCTTGCCCGGCAAAAGGCCGCAAAGTTCTGTCAAGTTCTCCGGTTCGTACATTCCAAACACGAATGGTTTTATCATCGGATACCGAAATAAGGTAGTTACCATTACTGCTAAAGGCCATCTTATTTACAATACCTATATGCGCTTGTGCATCAACCACCAACCTGGTTTGTGCCCGGGTAAGCAATTGACTAAAAACCAATGCCGCTAGCGCTGGGAGCAAAAAATTCACTTTCTTCTTAACAGAAAATATAGGGTAAAAGAGCAGTGGTAAAATTTTCATATCAATATGTATTTAACAAGTACCGTACCAAAATGTTAAGTTAGTAATAAAACAACTAAAATCAGTGCTATAATTTACCAACTATACAAATTTATTTGCAGAAGGGCTGGTTTTCTTTGTAGATGAGCTTGCCAATACGCAAAGTGCCCTTGACTTGCTTTGCCAATACTTAAAAAAACAGTAAAGATTTTCATAAAAAAACCTGCCATACAAATGCCAAGTGGCAAAATTTGTAGGCAGGGTAAAAATCGCTTGTTTTCCTATATACCTCCCGATGCCTTGGCCTATTTACCAACACTCGGCAGAGGCGCATAGGTTGGCTACCTTTTCTTTCGTTTTTTATTGGTTTCTACTTTTACCAGGTCGCCATCTTTAAGCCGTTTTGACACCGCAATAAATGGGCCTGTAATTACTTCGGTTGAGTCGTTCAACTCACTCTTTATTTCAATATATTCATAATCACTTATACCCGTTTTTACTTTTTTAATTTTGGCTACTCCGTCTTCGTTTACAAAAATCACTTCAATCTTTTCTTCTTCGGCATTGGTCTTTTTATCCGTTTTTGTTCGATTAGGTTTGGTTTTGGTCTCTACTTTGTCACCCTGCTTCTTTTTGTTACTACGCTCAAGTTGCGATTTGGTACGTACGGTTACGGCAGCTAAAGGTACAGTGGTAATATTTGCTTTTGTGTTGGTAATTATGTCCACACTGGCCGTCATACCCGGCTTAAAGGGGTGCAGGTTGCCTTCTTTTTTTAAATCGTTGTACGAAGCAGGCAATATTTTAATTTTCACTTCAAATTCGGTAACAGCATCGGCCGAAGCTTTATCTTTAGCTGTATTAGCAATTTGGGTTACTACTCCTTTAAATTTTTTCCCTAAATGGGTATAGGCATCCACATCAATAATAGCTGTATCGCCTAATGAAATCCGGATAATATCATTTTCGTTTACATCGACCCGAACTTCCATATTGTTTAAATCGGCAATACGCAGCATTTCGGTACCGCTAAAATTAGAAGTACCCACTACACGTTCGCCTTGTTTAACAACCAGTTTAGAAACCGTACCACTTATAGGAGCCAGCACAGCTGTTTTGCGTAAGTTTTCTTTGGCATCGTCTAAGGCAGCCTGGCTACTTTTAACAATGTATTGTGCTGCCTGCACCGATGCCTGAGCAGATTTGTAATCGTTTTCGGCTACTTTAAAATTTTGCTTGGCCAACTCCCATTCTGAAGTGGAAATCACCTCTTGCTCGTAGAGGGTTTTGTTGCGGTCGTATTCTAACTTAGCTCGTTCAAAGGTTGCTTCGGTGCGGGCCAGGTTCGACTTGGCCGAGAGCAAATTAGCTTTTTGCTGGTTTAAACTTGCCTCCACTCGCTGAACCGCAGAAATATAGTTGTCGGGTCTTATTTTTACTAAAAGTTGCCCTTCGGTTACTGAGTCGCTTTCCTCTACCTTAAGTTCAATTATTTCACCTCCTACATCGGGGCTTAGTTTTACCTCGGTTACCGGCTGCACCATGCCCGAAGCACTAATTTTTTCAACAATAGTTCTTATTTTAGGATGCGCCACCTCTACGGCAATTTCCTTTTTGCTGCTTTTTTTAAGTACCGTAACAAGGGCCACAAGCGCTATTAAAACGCCCACTAAAATGTAAATTATTTTATTCGATTTTTTCTTTTGCTTCGCCATAAGTTGGTGCAGGTTAGTAAGTTAAAGTTCAATAGGTTTTCCTTGATAAAAGTCAAGTATTTTCAATTTAAATATAAAGCTGTATTTTGCTCTTAGCAGGTCTGATTTAGCCTGAAATAAATTATTTTCGGCCACCTGGTATTCGGTATAGTTGGCTGCTCCGTTCTGAAAACGTTGTTGGGTAGCTCTAAACGATTCTTTTTGTGCCTCCACACGTTTGTATGAACTTACATAGGATTTAGCCGCACTAAGGGCATCGTTGGTAGCGGTTTCAATGGTTTGTCGTAGTTGTTGTCGTACCTGTTGGGCTTGTACCTGCGCCATATCGTACGAAATTTTAGCTCGTTGTACTGCTGAGTTTACCTGTAAATTATTAAAAATTGGGATGCTTAGCCTTAGGCTTACAAACTGTCCAAAGTTATCGGATAATTGCTGGCCTGTTGGATAAGCCAGTGAATTGCGTTGCTCAATAGGTGTAACCACCGGAGTTCCCCCTTGTGAAGTACCTACAAAGCCAATGGGGACATCGGTGTACACTCCGGTACCCTCGCTAAGGCCTCGGTCGGCAATAATAGATGAATAGCTTGTATTTAGCCCCGCATTTAAATTTAAACTAGGAAAATAGCTACCCTTAGCCACTTGCACCCCAATTTCGGCTGCAGCAACTTGTCCATCAGCACTTTTAATTTCGGGTAAAGTAGTTTCAGCTTTTTCGTAAATTAAGGTGGCATTTATTCCATCGAGCATGGCGCTATCGAGTTCAATTTCAGGAATAACCACTCCTAAATTTGCCGTGCCGGGCAGCAGCATGGCTTGTTTTAATTGCAACAACGAAAGCTGTAGATTATTATCGGCATTAATTACGTTTAGCTCATTATTAGCCAACTGAGCTTCCAGGTCATACTCGGACGACCGAGGCAAGGAACCCGCCAAAACCTGTTTGTGGGTTCGGTCGAGCTGCGACTTGGTAGATTCGTACTGCTTTTGGGCATTGTTAAGTAATTCCTGATTAAAAATAACATTGGTATATAAGGTTATTAAAGATAAAATAACGTCATTTTTCGTTTTTTCAAGATCGCTTTCGCCATTTTGTAAAAGCACCTTGTTTTGCCGTATAGTGCGCCAGGTACGGCCACCACTAAACAGAAGCCAACTGGCCGAAAGCCCGGCATTTCCATTAGATTGTTGTTGCAATTGGGCAATGTTGGTTACCGGGTTAACAGAGCGACCCCAGTTAAAACCATAGCTGCTATTGGCATTTACCGAAGGCAACAAGCCCATTTTAGATTGCCGCAAATTGGTTTGGTTTAGCAGCACATTAAGTTGTTGGTTTTGTACATTTAAGTTATGCTCCAAGGCATAATCGATGCAGCGCTGGATAGTCCAAAGTGAGTCGGTTTGAGCCCAGGCTGTTTGCGCTGCTAGCCCCAGTAAGGCTAGCAGTACGAGTGTTGTTGTTTTGAATTTTGACATTTTTATTATGTTGTTGGTTTAATCTATTACAGGTATGTAAACGGTTTCAATAACCCAATCGAGGCTATTTATATAGGCAATGGTGGTGGGCTTTAAGGTCGAGTCTATTTCGAACACCTGGCAAGCCAAATCGTTTTTACCCTTACGCGAAACCGACATGGTAGCAATATTGCAGTTATCCTGTGCGATTACACTCGAAATAAAGGAAACACTCCCTTTTATATCGTGTGCTTTAATTAGCAAAGTGGTTAACGCGGTAGAAAAGCCGGCTTTAAACTCATCAACTTCGGCAATGTTAATAACCCCACCTCCTTTGCTTTCGCCAATAATACTACATTCGCGGTTGTTGTGTACAACTTTTATACTTACGGTATTTGGGTGGTAGGTACTGGCATTACCTACCGAACGAAAACTATATTGCAAACCTTGCTTTTTGGCTTCATCAAACGATTTTTTTATTCTATCGTCATCTGTGCTAAAATTAAGCAATCCTGCAATGATGGCCCGGTCGCTTCCATGCCCCTCGTAAGTACGAGCAAAGGAGTTATAAAAGGTTATTTCGGCTTTTTGAGGAATATGCCCCAGCAAGGCAACAGCTGCACGCCCAATTTTAACCACTCCGGCCGTATGCGAACTGCTAGGCCCAATCATTATTGGCCCAATCATATCAAATACGCTGCTTTTATCGCCCATTGGTAAGTCGTAAAAATTTCTTCAATGTTACGCTAAACAAAAATTAATTCTAAAAAGATTTATATAAATGGAAAATAGGTTACACGGCTACTTTTCCTTTTATGTGGGGGTGAGGGTCGTAACCGACCAATTCAAAGTCTTCGTAAGTAAAGTCAAAAATATTTTTAATGGCAGGGTTTAGTTTCATTACAGGTAGTTTTCGTGGGGTACGTGTAAGCTGTAATTTAGCCTGCTCCAGGTGATTACTATATAAATGCGTATCGCCCAGGGTGTGTATAAACTCACCAGGTTTTAAACCGCACACCTGCGCCATCATTAAGGTAAGCAGCGCATAGGAGGCTATATTAAACGGCACCCCTAAAAACACATCGGCCGAGCGTTGGTAAAGCTGGCAGGAGAGTTTGCCATCGGCTACATAAAACTGAAAAAAAGCATGACAGGGCGGTAGCGCCATGTTTTCAATTTCGCCAACATTCCAGGCGCTTACAATTATCCGCCTGGAGTCGGGATTGTTTTTTAGCTGACGGATTACTTGAGAAATTTGGTCGATATGCTTACCATTAGGGGCCGGCCAGCTACGCCATTGGTAGCCATACACAGGGCCTAAATCGCCTTTTTCATCGGCCCATTCGTCCCATATTTTAACTCCATTTTCCTGTAGGTATTTTATATTGGTATCGCCTTTTAAAAACCAAAGTAACTCATAAATAATGGAACGTAAATGCAACTTTTTTGTGGTAATAACCGGGAAACCCTCTTGTAAATTATAGCGGCTTTGGTGGCCAAAAACACTTAAAGTTCCGGTACCGGTTCGGTCTTCTTTTTTTACACCCTCGTTAAGGATGCGTTGCATTATATCCAGGTATTGTTTCATGGTAGGTTATCTAATGGTGTAAAAATGCATAGTAAACGTATTGCACTGTGCGGTTACAAATTTACAAACATCTCTTTTTTAAACCAGTTTGTTTGGGGAATATCCACGCTTAACCTCATTGCGAAGGATTGAAGCGATAGCGACAAGACTGATGTAAGCAGTTTTTGGCAACTCGTTTGGTTTTGCACAGATTGCTCCGCTTATTGTAAGCATCGTATAACTTTAACCTATGCTGCTTGCGATCGTAATGACGAAAGCAAAAGCCCCCGCAAAAGCGGAGGCCTTACTCAACAACCTTACGGCTCGTTAGCGCGGCAAGGAAATTTTAATTAGTTGTTTCTATTGGATAAATCTACTTCGCGCGATTCACCGTTTACGGTAATGGTTACAATGCTGTCGCATTCGCCATCACCAAAATCAATGGTAGTGGTTTTGTCTCCAAAAATTACTTCTTTAATACCTTGCACCGGTACACGAGCTTTGTTATTTGCTCTACATGCTTTCTTAAAAACAAGGTCTTCTTTTACGGTAGCATTGTAGGATATACCATCTTTGTTAATACCGCTGGCAACACTACCGGTTAGCACATGCACTTCGTCAAGCATAGGGTTAGCAGCACGCACCCACACACGGTATCTATCTACTTCGCGCGTTGCCACAGCACCATCGGGCCAGGTAATTTTTCCATCGGATAATGTAATATGAAATGTAGGATTCGCCTCTAAGCTTTCGCTCACATTTTCTACCTTTCGGGTACCTTCGATGTGCTTATCGTTAATATAGAAATCCTGAAGTTCCACGGTCCAGTATGAACCAGGCACAAAGCGCTGACCGTTGTAGGTTATAAAGATGATGCCTTTACGTGTATTACCATAGGGGCCTGTGCAGCCATCGCCAAAGTCGATGGTAATGGTTTTGGCTTCTTTGTCGTGGGTAACTGTTGCACAAGAAGCTCTTTCATCCATACCTCGTTCTTGTGTGCCATCGGTTTTACCTCCAATAGAGCCATCGGAGTAGCCCATGGCACCATCGGCAATGTCATTAATTTCATCAAAATCGGCTTGGGTAATTGCTTCTACTTCGGCTTCTGATACATCAAGTGCCTGAGGTTCGTTTGCATTTTGCTTGCACGATGTAGCCACCATGGCCACAACAACCAGCGCCATGGCGCCTTTAACTAATAGGGTGTTCCTTTGTTTTAGCGTTTTCATTTTCTTGTTGTTTTGTTTGTTTGGTTCTTAGAGAAGATGAAACGCCAAAGGTTTAATGGCTTGTTAAAATAATTTGTAAGTTACTGGTTTTAAGGTGTTAAAAATTCAACATCTCATGCTGAGGTACTCTTAAATACTTTGATAATGTAATAACAGTACATATGGTTGGATTAATCCTTCCAGTTTCTATCCTAGCAATTTGTGATAAACTTATACCAGATGTAAAAGCTAATTCCTCTTGAGTAATGCCTGCACTCCGCCTCAAATTTTTCAGATGAGTACCAAACTCTGTCAATATTTTTTCGTCCCTAAAATGCATTACTACGCTAAGGGACAATTTTTTTTATTTAAATATTATAGCATATTTGCTATATTAAAATATAATAATTATACTTATGCGATTAATAATGATTGTAAGCAATAATTACTAACTAAAACTAAAAAAATAATTAATTCAACTCTCGTAATGCTAATTTTAGGATTAGGTAATTCTTGTACAAATCAAGTAGGTGAAATTAAAACCTCTACTGAAAAAGAAATTGATATTATTTTAAGCTCAAAAGAACTTGAAACTTTTAAAGGTAATTTTAGTTCATATTATGATAATCTTGATTTCGACAACATAAGAACTGAAATATTATCTGAAAATGAAACCCTATATCAAATATTTGCTAAAATGACTGATACAAATATTGGCGTATTAGATGTAATATTTTATAAAGATGGAAATTATAAAATATTTTTTGAAAACAAAATTTTGGAAGAAAAATCAGAAAATGTTACAATTCAATACTTTTCCATTCATGGTAATTTAGTGCTAGAATTATCAGCTATTAAAGATAAACTAACTAATATTTACAGTTTAGAGCTTTCAGATAAATTTAAAGCATCGAAAGTAAGTAGTTGTACTGGTGATTGTTATAAAATGGCTAAAGATGCATGCAATGGTGACGGAGACTGTGCGCTTTTGTGTGACGCGTTAGACATATTTTTTGGTTCTTGCACAGTAGCTATTGCTACAGCTTGCTTGGCAACCTGCATAAACTAAATAAATTATGGATTTAATTGAAGTTATTATATCAATTGCGTTAATAACAAATTACAGCTTGGCATTACTTGGCATTTTCAGTATCTTTAAAAGAAAATATTCTAATCCAAAGTCAGTACATATAATTTGGATTTGGGTAATAATACTTTTTCAAGGTATTGGAGGTCTGTTATACTTTAGCTTTAAAAACACTCTTTAATAAATAAAATTGTTGCTTACAATCTTTTATGAAAAATAAAGGTTTACTTAAATGTATTTTAATT
>JALWRJ010000452.1 GCA_026994125.1 Cyclobacteriaceae bacterium
GTACGTGCCGATGGCATGACAAAAATTATAACCAAACTAAGCCTGTCCGATGCCAATGCCTTAAAAACACTGGCACACGAATTAAAACGTGAAGCGAAACAAGCTTTTATTGTTTTGGCTGCCAATATTGGGGACAAACCTCAGCTAGCGGTAGCTATAAACGACCAACTTGTGGCCGATAAACAATTGCATGCCGGCCATATAGTTCGCGAGCTGGCCAAACACATTCAAGGTGGTGGTGGCGGGCAACCGTTTTTTGCTACAGCCGGAGGCAAAAAAGTGGAAGGACTGGACAAAATTGTAGAACAGGCTAATAACCTGTTTTAACTAGCCGATATGTTGATGTTGGTTAACCATGAACTCGTTATTTTTGAAAAAAAACAATTTTATATCCATTATGAATTTAAAATTTTTAATTCCTGTGCTGTTAGTGGGCGTAATTGCCTGTTCGGCCACCGGTAACGAACAAACTCAAGAAGGTATCCATATAAAAGGTATAGTACAAAACCCCAAAGAGGGACTCATACTCTTAAAAGAGATTACTAAAACTTCGTACAATACCATAGATACCATAGCCCTGGCTGATGATAACAGTTTTGAATTTTGGTTTAACGGCACACCGGGTTTTTACCGGCTAGATTTTTTTGGGGCACAGGCACTTACCCTTATTTTAGATAAAAATGATTTAGAATTAGTAGTAGATGGAGCCAATCCTAGAGGTAGCTACGAAGTAAAAGGCTCGCCCGAGTACGACCAAATTATGCAGTTTAACCAGGCGCAACAAACTCGTTTTGGTGCACGTGAAAATGAAATAAATCAAAAATACGGCCTGGCTAAACAAAACGGTGATGAAGCCACGGCTTCGCAAGCACAACAAGAATACATGGACTTGCTGGCCGAAAAAGAAAAGCTAACTATTGAAACTATTAAAGTAATTGGCCCCAACCTGGCCAGTTTTCAGTTAATTAGCAGCCTGGATAAAGACCGCAACTTTGCTTTTGTTGACAGCATGGCTACGGTATTATCGAATGCGTACCCATCGATGGTATTTATACAAGACCTGGTTAAGCAAATGGAAAAAGCCCGGGCTACAGCTGTAGGTGTTGAAGCCCCCGAAATTGCCTTACCTACCCCCGAGGGTGAAGTGCTGGCGCTTTCGAGTTTGAGAGGCCAGGTTGTATTGGTCGATTTTTGGGCGCAATGGTGCAAGCCCTGCCGACTCGAAAACCCCAATGTAGTACGTGCCTATAAAAAGTACCACGATAAAGGCTTTACCGTATATAGCGTTTCGCTTGACAGAACTAAAGAAAAATGGCTGCAAGCCATTGAAGAAGACGGGCTTACCTGGCACCACGTATCGGATTTAAAGTACTTTAACTCCGAAGCAGCCCGTACCTATGGCATCAATGCTATTCCTTTCTCCATTTTGCTCGACCGCAAGGGTGTAATTGTAGCTAAAAATTTACGTGGAGCAGCCTTAGAAAGAGAATTAGAAAAACTTTTTGCAAACGAAAACTAATACTTTTTTATACATATCCAGTATTTTATGGCCACCTGAGTAATTTTACAACTGAGCAGGTGGCTATTTTTATGCATACCAAGTTTTGAAAATAATAATATTAAGTTAATTTAGGATTTAAAACCTTATATATCGTAACATAAAATGAAAAACACCATTGTTCTTGGAAACATTCATTCCATATCAATTAAAGCCAGTAGGTGGATTGTGATTTTATATGGCTCCTTACATATTGCTGCCGGTATTAGTAAAATAGTTCGAACGAATGATAACTTCGAAGGGGTTCTGTTTGTGGTTTTGGGCTTATTATTTACGATTTACGGAATTATTTACTTTTTTCCTACCCCGTTTACACCTAAAGTAACCATTTTGGACACAGGTGTAAAATTTAAAAATAAGGTACTTGCAAAGAGCCACTATGTTGCCTGGCCCGATGTAAAAGCTATTGAAATGGGGCCTTACGAAATTGTTTTTAAGCTGGCTAACAACAATTTCAAGTTTAATTACGCTACGCATTGGGATCGATCGATTGAGATAAAAACCGCCATACGGAACCAGGCTGCACAACATAACATTCAGGTAAGTGGCGGCTAAGCTAAAGCAGTTATTAGCCCCTTGTACAATTAATCCATCCTCTTAGCCATAACTGGGGCAGTTGTTAAAATCCAATTCTTTTTTTACCCCCAGTGGGTTTAGCTACGGATAAATCTTCCAGGTCTTGAGGCAGCACCCGCTGTGTTTCTTCCGGAGTAATAGCAGTTTCGGCCGATTTTTCAGCCATTCGGAGCAACTGATTTTTCTTTATTTCATCTACCAATTTACGTACCGAACGGGCATTGCCAAAAAAAGCACCTTCGGCTTCTTTTACTGCTTTTACCTGTTGCTCAAACTTTGTTGCTGCTTCCCGGCTCAAGGTTAGGTTTTCGCTCTGAAACATAAAACGGGCAATTTGAGTTAGCTCAGCCACTGAGTAATCGGGTAAGTGCCACACCCGGTCGAAGCGTGATTTTAAGCCGGGGTTCGATTCCAAAAACTCCTTCATTTCGTTTATATACCCGGCAGCCACAATAGTAAACTTACCCCGGTCATCCTCCATGCGCTTTAGCAGTGTTTCTACGGCTTCTTCTCCAAAGGCATCGTCTTGATTTACCAGGGAGTAAGCCTCATCAATAAACAACATACCTCCCAAGGCCTGGTTTATAACAGCATCGGTTTTAGGAGCGGTTTGCCCCACATGGGTACCCACTAGTTCGGGCCTGTCCACCTCAACTAAATGCCCTTTTTCTAAAATACCCAATGCCTTGTAGATTTTAACTAGTATGCGAGCCAAGGTGGTTTTACCCGTACCTGGGTTACCTGTAAACACTAAGTGCAATGAAAAATCTTTCCTGAAATTACGCCCTGTTTTTCGGTAATATTTTACCAGTTTAATAAGCTCGTGAATTTCTTCTTTGGCCTCATTTAAACCTACCAGGGCTGCTAATTCGGCCATAGCTTCTTCCAGTAAAACTTCATCAATGGGTAGTTCAACGGCTTGGTTGGCTGCTGCATCCTCAAATTGTGGAGCAATGTCCTCTAGCCGTATGGTTGAAAGGTCTTTTTCGTCCAAATCTTTAAAATTGGCCTGCTTTATTATACGGTTGGCCAACTCTACTTTGGCTTCTTGAATGATACTAAACACCAATCGGGCGTTCCCGAAATCATCGTTTCGGGTGCGGTATAACTCATATAATTTTTTCTGTAAAAAATCATGGGCCTCGGCCTGCAGG
>JALWRJ010000453.1 GCA_026994125.1 Cyclobacteriaceae bacterium
TCAATGTACATGCTTTCCTTAAACTTATTTTCCATTTGTTGGGGAGCTATATACTTACCACCGGAGGTCTTAAATATTTCTTTTTTACGATCGGTAATTCGCAAAAATCCATCGTTATACTCCCCAATATCGCCTGTATGAAACCAACCATCCTTTAACACTTCAGCAGTTTGCTCGGGCAGTTTGTAGTAGCCTTGCATAATGCCGGGGCCACCGGCTAAAATTTCGCCATCCTCGGCAATTTTTACTTTTACATCTTTAAGCAGCGGACCAACACAGCCCAACCGGTAGCCTCCGGGTTCTAGTTTTGAGAAACTAATACCTGGTGAGGTTTCGGTGAGGCCATAGGCTTCGAGCAAAGGTATTTTTGCTGCCCAAAACACACGCGCCAAGCGAGGTTGCAGGGCTGCAGCTCCTGAAACAATAAACATAATATTGCCTCCGAGGGCTTCGCGCCATTTGCTAAAAATTAAGTTGTTGGCCAAGGCCAGTTTTTTAGTGTACCACCAACCCATTTTTTGGTTGGGGTCGTATTTTTCGCCCAGGCGCAACGCCCAAAAAAACAAGCTTTTTTTAAGGCCGGTAAGTTCGTAGCCTTTTTTTACTATTTTATCGTACACTTTTTCGAGCAGGCGGGGTACCGTAGCAAAGTAGTGGGGTTTCACTTCTTTCATGGCATCGCCAATGGTATCGATGGCTGTAAAATACACCTCCACACCCAGGCGCATGTGGGTATAGCTGGCAGTACGCTCAAAAATATGACACAGAGGTAAAAAACTAAGCGCCCGGTAGCCTGCACCAATACCCGCAAACCGCTCGGCTACGCCATCGGAATTACTAATGATATTATGGTGGGTAAGCATAACTCCTTTTGGAAAGCCCGTTGTGCCACTGGTATAAATAATGGTGGCTAAATCGTTAGGTGCTACCTTTGCCTTGCGCTGTTCAATTTCTTTACTTTGTGTGGCATAGTCGGCCTGAGCTTCTTTCCAAAACGGAATGCCATCTTGTTTATCGAAACAATACAAACCCGTAAAACCTTCTATATCATGGGTGGCTTCAGTTACTTTTTCGAACAGCGCTTTATCGCCTACAAAAGCCAGCTTAGTTTCGGATTGCTCAATGGTATAGTGGTAATCTTTAACAGTAATATTAGGGTACAAAGGCACATTAATAGCGCCAATTTGTGCAATGGCTAAATCTACAATTATCCATTCGGGGCGGTTAAACGAAATTAATGCTACTTTATCGCCCGGCTTAATGCCCTGGCTAATAAGGCCGGCACTTAGTTTATTGGCTTCATCAAGTACCTCTTGCGTACTATACGATTTCCATATATCGCCAATTTTTATATTTAAGCATTTATTGGTAGCAAAATTTTCTAGCTGGTAGGGGAGTACATCAAATAACCGAGTAATTTCCATAGATTTAAAATTTTGAGTTAAACTACAAAATTTTTTTTTAGTACAACAACATTTGAGTAGTAAACTGTGCCACTACAACTCAATTGCTAGCTTGTTGGTTTAAAATCGCCCCGGAGTATGCGGTATTGTTTGCGAGCCTCAGCCACATAAATACTACCGGGATATTGTTTAAGCAGTTGTACATACAACGCTTGTGCTTTGAGCGAATTATGTAAGTATTTTTGATACAATTCGGCTTGCAAAAAAAGAGATTTATCCGCAAGAACACCGGTAGTATATTTTGCTACAATTTGCCCATAGGTATCAGCTGCTTGTTGGTAATGGCCAGCTTTTTTAAGTTCGTTAGCTTTTAAAAACATGAAATCGTCTGCTAAGCTTTGCCCTTCAAAATAAGTAATAATGGTATCTAAGCGTGCCAATACTTCTTGGTTTTTATGTTGGTATAGCTCCAGTTCTAATCCTGCATAAACTTTTAAGGCGTAGTGGGTACTATCAAACAAGGTATTTTCTTTAATAAAAATACTTAAATCGAGGGCATCATTTGCAATTTGCCTACTGGTTGCTAATTTTAAAATATCCAAAATGGCTTGAGCTAGTTCAAACTCGCCCTGGTAATAGGCCAGCTTGGCTCGTTTTAATTTGGCTTTGTAGCCTACCGGGGTTTCTTTCATGGTTTTATCTACCTGGGCATATAACAAGGTCGCTTCCCAGGGTTCTTGTTTTAGCAGGTATATATCGGCCAAGGTTAGTTTTGCTTCGGCTCGTAATTGTGAGTTTACAAGGGGATTAGCAATAAGGGTTTGCAGAGAGACAATCGCTTTTTCTTTTTGCTGGAGGTAATAGCCCTGGATAAGTGCCAATTGTAATTGTGCTTTATAGGCCAGCGGATTAGCCGGGTACTCTTTAATAAAAGCCTGGTAAAGCCTGGTAAGTTCTTCTAACTCCTGCTTATTTACCGGGTAGGTGTTTTTTACTTGTTCTTCTTTGGTGGTAATACGCCAAAGACCTGCCTCAATACCCCGGTTGGTTTGGGCATAGTAATTTTCGATGTATGAAAATATTTTATCTGCAGCCGGGTAGTCTTTATTAGCTAAAGCCATTTTACCTATTTCGAGTAGGTGTACTCCTTGTTGTTTCATCCGCCTGTCGAGGGCACGTGCTTGCATAAAAGCACCCATAAAGTTTTTTGTTTGCATATTGGCCCAAATCAGCAATTCAATATACACGGTATTTTCGGGCTCGTCCTGAATTTTGGAATAGAGGTAACTCTCCAGGGCTTCAATATCTTCGGGGTTTGGCAGGGTAACTTGCAATGCATTTTTTACATAGCGCATATTGGCAGGGTTGGCATTTACAAATACAATATACTCCTGCATCATATCCTGCTTTTTATTCATGTACCGGTAAATATTGGCCAGGTCTAAAGCAAACAAAGTAGGATCGCCCGATTTTTTGCGGCTAAGTAAAAGTACTTCTACGGCTTCGGTACGTTCGCCATTTTGCAAATAGTACTGTGCCGCCTGGCGTGCCTGGTAAGGATCAGAAGCAAACCGGTTTCGTAAACTTGCGTAATATTGCTTCGCCCTAGCTTCGCCTTTGGTTGCCACCAGTAGTTTGCCTTTATCAATTAAATACCGAGGATTTTTCGGATAAGCCTTAGTAAGCTTGTTGATGTATTTTTCTGCTTGTTGATATTCGCCTTGTTGAATTAACAAGCTATAATACTGGTTGTGGATAACCGCCCAGTTAGCGGATTTTTTGGCAAGTTTCTGGTATAAGTCTAAGGCCTTATCAAATTCACCCTGGGCATAGTATTGCCTGGCCAATGCTAAGTTGGTAGTTTGCGCCCGGCCTGCCCAT
>JALWRJ010000454.1 GCA_026994125.1 Cyclobacteriaceae bacterium
GGGCTTGCCTGCCGGTTGCTTACCGAGGCAAGTACATCAACAATCAAATCTACTGTTTCTACTCGGGTGGTTTCATCCAGCGAAATACCAATTTCGTTGCCTCCAAAATAACGGAAATTCATAACGGCCTCCTCGGCCTTGGTTTTTAGCTCTTCAGCCGAACCACCCTCGGGTAAACGTAATTTCAATGTATCAAAAAATACACTATTGGTTTGCGAATAACCTAAGCTTGTAGCCTGGTGTTCCAGGTATTGAGCCAGTCCGTGGATTCTGCCTGCAATTTTTTTCAACCCTTCGGGTCCGTGATACACCCCGTACATACCCGCCAAAACACCCAGCAACACCTGAGCCGTACAAATGTTCGAAGTGGCTCGTTCGCGTTTAATATGTTGTTCGCGCGTTTGTAAGGCCATGCGGTAAGCCGTATGGCCGTTGGCATCTACACTAGCTCCAATGATACGGCCCGGCAGTTGTCGTTTATAAGCCTCGCGACTGGCCAAAAAGGCCGCATGAGGACCACCATAGCCCAATGGCACTCCAAACCGCTGCGAGTTACCAATGGCTACATCGGCATCCATTTCACCGGGCGATTTAAGCAAGGCCAAACTCATTAAATCAACCCCCATGCAAACCAACACATTGGCCTCGTGCGCTTTGGTAATAAACGAGGTGTAGTCTTTTACCTCGCCATTATTGTCCGGGTTTTGAATGTACACTCCGTACAAATCTTCCTGGGTTACATCCAGGCTATCTATGGCACCAATTTGCAGGTTTATTCCATGCGAACCCGCCCGGGTTTTAAGCACATCCAGGGTTTGAGGAAAGGTATCTTCCGAAACAAAAAACGTAGTGGCTTTTTTCTTAGGGCCTTTTTGTACGGCCATCATCATGTACATTGCTTCAGCCGCAGCAGTGCCTTCGTCCAGCAACGAGGCATTGCATAAATCCATTCCGGTAAGGTCGGCTACCATGGTTTGAAAATTCATTAGTGCCTCGAGCCTGCCTTGTGCTATTTCGGCCTGGTATGGTGTGTAGGCTGTGTACCAACCGGGGTTTTCTAAAATATTACGCTGAATGACAGGAGGCATATGCGTGTTGTAATAGCCCATACCAATAAACTGACGGTACACTTTGTTTTCGGCAAAGCTGGCCCGCAGGTGGTCTATATATTTACGCTCGGTTTTAGCCTTGGGTAGCTGCATTTCTTTCGATAGCCTTATGTTGGCCGGCACCGTTTGTTCAATAAGTTCATCTACCGATTGTACCCCTAGGGTTTTCAACATGGCCTGAGTTTGTTTTTCATCGGGGCCAATATGCCTGTTTTTAAAGGCTTCGGTATAGTGCATGTCCAGGTTCATCAGCGTAATATGTTAAGTTTAAAATTCGTGGGTGCAAATCTACTGTTTTGGTGCAAATTTTTAGTTGTAATTTTTAATTATACCAAAGAAAAATAAGAACGGTTAAACCGTATTACAACCGTTTATACCTGTAGCAGGTGGGGTTTGCTAAAAATAAACTATTTTCGTTTTTTAAAATTATATTATAGGAAACCGACACGATTAATTTAATCATTAAATAGGGCTTGCTGAAAAAGTCGCAAGTGCCCTCCTATTTGGCGGGCAGGCTGGGATGAAGTGCTTGCGACTTTAATCCCTAAATTTGAAGTTAACAGACTGATAGTAAATAAGCAAGACGTTTTTCAGCAAGCCCTAAATACACACCTGTGTGCAGTAGCACTATGGTGCACAGGTACAAGGCAATGATTATATTAATCATATTAATCATCAAAGTTTCCATCTGACCATTGAAAATAAATTATAAACACATGAAACGAATTGGAATTGCTTTTTTATTAGTGTTTGGCCTTTTAAAGGTACAGGCACAAGAAGATATAATGCGTAAATATGCCGCAGATATCGACCAGGCTGAGATGAAAGAAATTTTAACCATTTTGGCTTCCGATGCACTTGAAGGGCGCGAAACAGGGAAACGAGGCCAAAAAATGGCAGCTGCTTTTATAGCCGATTATTTTAAACAATTAGGATTACAGCCGGTAGTGCCAACTAATAACGGGTTTAGTTATTACCAAACTTTTGACCTGGAAAGCAGCATACCCGGCACTACATATTTACAAGTGGGAAATACCCGCTTTACCAACGGCCAACAAGTACTTTATTTTGGTAAGGCCAATATAGCTACGCCCATTACAAAGCAAACAATATTTGCAGGAAAAGGTACCGATGATGACTTTGAAAGGGTAGATGTAAATGATAAGATAGTGGTTGTAGATGGTTCAGAGGGCTTTTTTCAACAATGGAAATCCTTAATAGATAAGGGCTACCAACAGGGTGCCCACCTGGTGGTAATAATGGTTAAGGATACGGACAAAGATTTTGAAAAAATGATGAAACAATACGGTGGATATTTTATGGGTGGCCGCTTGGGTTTTAAACAGGAAGAATCTGCTGCTAATGCTGGTGCTTTCTTAGTAGGCCCATCTACAGCCCAAGCTTTATTAAATACTACCCCCGAAAAGCTAACCAAAGCCATACAGGAAGCTAAATTGAGTAAAATAAAGGGAACTAAGGCAAGCTATGTAACCACTCGTGATATACGCATTGTAGGTACCGAAAATGTGTTGGGTTTTATGGAAGGTACCGATAAAAAAGATGAGATTGTAGTTATTACTGCACATTACGACCACATAGGCAAGCATGGCGAAGAAATAAATAATGGAGCCGATGATGATGGTTCGGGCACTACCTCGGTACTTAAAATGGCCAAAGCATTTAGCAAGGCCAAAGCCGATGGGCACGGCCCTCGCAGAAGTATTTTGTTTATGACCGTAACCGGTGAAGAAAAAGGGTTGCTGGGCTCAGAATATTACACCAACCACCCAGTGTTTCCACTCGATAAAACAGTAGTAGATTTAAACATTGATATGGTAGGCCGTACCGATGAGGCGCATAAAGATAACCGTGAGTTTGTGTACCTGGTGGGCTCCGATAAACTTTCCACCGAACTGGATGAGCTAAGCAAAAAGGCCAACGATACATTTACCCAACTAAGCCTCGATTATACTTATAATGATGAAAACCATCCGGATAGGATTTACTACCGCTCCGACCATTGGAATTTTGCCAAAAATAACATCCCAATAATTTTCTATTTTAATGGCACCCATGCCGATTACCACAAGCCCACCGATACGGTTGATAAAATTGAGTTTGACTTACTCCAAAAAAGAGCACAGTTGGTGTTTTACACCGCTTGGGTAATTGC
>JALWRJ010000455.1 GCA_026994125.1 Cyclobacteriaceae bacterium
GATGTGGTGCTTAAAGGTACCCGGGTAGATGGCGTTTATACTGCCGACCCCGAAAAAGACCCCAATGCAACCAAATACAGCACTTTAAGCTTTCAGGAAGCCTACGAAAAAGGACTGAATATTATGGATATGACAGCCTTTACTTTGTGCCAGGAAAATAAGTTACCCATCATTGTGTTTAATATGAATAAACCCGGCAACCTACATGCCATTGTAAATGGAGAACAAGCCGGAACTTTAATTAAATAGCCATGGAAGAAATTCAAATGTACCTTGACGATGCTGCTGATAAAATGGAGGCAGCAGTGCAGCATGTTGTAACCGAACTTGCCAAAATACGTGCTGGTAAGGCCATGCCCAGCATGCTTGACGGCATTAAAGTAGAATATTATGGGGTGCTTACTCCTTTAAACCAAGTGTCGAGCATTACCAGCCCCGATGCCCGCACATTAATGATAAAACCTTTTGAAAAAACCATCATTCAGGATATCGAAAAAGCCATCATTAATAGCGACTTGGGTTTAAATCCGCAAAACGATGGCGAACAAGTAATTATTAATGTGCCCGCCCTAACTGAGGAACGAAGAAAAGAACTGGTAAAACAAGTACGAGCCGAATCGGAAAAAGGAAAAGTGAGCTTGCGTAACGCACGCCACGAAACCCTGCATGGCATTAAGGCTTTAAAAGACGAAGGTGTATCGGAAGACGATATTAAATGGGGTGAAGAAGAAGTGCAAGTGATTTTAAATAAGCACGCTAAAAAAATTGACGAGCTAATAGCACACAAGGAAGAGGAAATAATGACGGTTTAATACCTTATGATAGAATTTAAAGATATTGCAGCAGTAGCAGGTAAGGGAGGCCTGTTTAAAGTGTTAAAACCCACCAAATCGGGTGTAATTTTAGAATCGCTGGATGAAAATAAAGTGAAACTGGTGGCTACCGTACATAACAAAATTTCAGTGCTGGACGAAATTTCGGTTTATACGTATACCTCCGAAGGAACCACCCCCTTAAAAGACGTTTTTTATACTATTTACAAAGAGTTTGGTAACGATACCGGAGTAGATAAAAAATCGAGCCCAGAAGAATTAAAAGGTTTTTTTAAGCATGTATTGCCCAACTACGACCAGGAACGGGTGTATGTATCGGATATAAAAAAACTGGTAACCTGGTATAATGTGCTGGTAAAACAAGCACCCGAATTGCTTAAAAAACCTGCCAAAAAGGGTAAACCCGGGAACAATGAACCGGCAACCGACAAAAGCTAACCTAAACGATGTAGTTGCACTTACTGCCCGAGAGGTAGGTTTGGTAGTAGCCCCCGAAACTGTAGCTACACGTAAGGTATTGCTCCAACTGCTAACCCGTGCTGTGCAGCAATTAATGGATACCAATTTTGAAGGACTCATGCAGGTACTCTACCGCATTGATGTAGATGAAAATCGTGTGAAAGCAGCTTTCGGGCTGCAACAGGATGTGGCGCAACAAATTGCCCTCCTTATACTTGAGCGAGAGGAACAAAAAGTGATAACTCGAGCCGCCTATAAAAGAAGGTAGCTTAACTCAGTAGCTCTTTCGCACGCTCCACCATCTTTTTTGAACCTATAAAAAAGGGTACACGCTGATGAATATCGGTAGGTTCAATATCCATTATACGTTGGGTGCCATCAGTTGCTAAACCTCCGGCTTGTTCAACAATAAAGGCCAGGGTGTTGCACTCGTACATTAAGCGTAATTTGCCATGAGGGTTTTTGGCAGTGGCCGGGTAAATGTAAATACCGCCCTTTAGCAAATTACGATGAAAATCGGCCACCAACGATCCAATATATCTGCCCGAATACCCTTGGTTTCGACAATCTTCAATATAATTTTTAACTCCCTGGGTAAAACTATGGTACGAGCCTTCGTTTACCGAGTATATCTTGCCTTGTACGGGTATGGTCATGTTGGCATGCGATAAAAAATATTCGCCCAGGGTAGGGTCGTACGTAAAACCATTTACACCCATGCCGGTGGTAAAAACCAGCATGGTAGAGGAACCATATAAAATATAACCCGCAGCCACTTGGTTTTTACCCGGTTGCAGCACATCTGCTTCGGTTACTGGCTGGCCAACCTCCGAAACTCTTCTGTAAATCGAAAAAATAGTGCCAATAGATACATTCACATCTATGTTAGAGGAACCATCCAGTGGGTCAATGGCAATTATGTAGTGTGCATCATTATTTACTTCAATAATTTCATCTTCTTCTTCCGAAATAATAGCACATACTTCGCCTCCTTTTTCTAAGGCACGCGAAAACCTGATGTTGGCCAATACATCGAGTTGCTTTTGATCTTCGCCCCCGGTGTTTTGCGTACCGGTAACCCCGGCTAAATTTATGAGACCTGCTCGGTTAATATCCCGGTTTACCACTTTGCCCGAAAGGGCAATGTCGCGCAATAATTGCGAAAGCTCACCGGTAGCATATGCAAATGCCTCCTGACGGCTTTTTATAAATCTATCCAAGGCCGTGCCAATGGGCAAAGCAATCCTCGAATCTTCCATAATGTTTTTACTTGGTTATTAGCACAAAAATGTATTTTTTTTAAGGATATCGAAAACGATTGCGCTACTAATATTGGTGTAAAATCTGGCGGTTAGCCGGCTTGTGTTTTTGTTAAAAAGCATATCTTCGCACCATGCAGGTATTTAAGTTTGGAGGCGCTTCTATTAAAGATGCCCCGGCCGTACAAAATGTAGCGCAACTTATAAAGCAATTTGGCCAAATGCCGTTGGTGGTGGTAGTGTCGGCCATGGGCAAAACCACCCGTGCTCTGGAAGATATGTTGGCACATAAAAACAGGCCTGAATTTAAGCAAAAATTAAACGATATAAAGGAATACCACCTGCACATCATGGAACAACTGTTTAACCAAAACCACCCTGTGTTCGAGGCCTTTAACAAGCAGGTTACTGCGCTGGAAACTCTTGATTACTCGCTTGAAGATGCTGTACTTTTACATGCCCGGGTAGTAAGCTATGGCGAGATTTTCTCCTCCCTTATTATTGCACATTATGTAAACAGTACCGGAGTAGAGTCAGAATGGATGTTTGCTCCCGAGGTAATTACCACTACCCGGTTGTATTCCGAAGGCGAGGTAAACTGGCTCGCTACCACATCGGCCATCAACACCAGGGTGGCTCCTGTATGGCAGCAAAAAATTGTGATTACGCAAGGCTACATTGCCTCTTGCCCACAAGGTATAATTACGCTAGGTAAGGAAGGCTCCGACTAC
>JALWRJ010000456.1 GCA_026994125.1 Cyclobacteriaceae bacterium
CAAATGGAGGCAACCTACCAGCAGGAAAAGTTAAAACAAGTTGCAGCCAACCAAAAACGCATGGAGCAACTTAAAGGCGATATACCTGATTTAACCACCCACAAACCCATTAGGTATAAGGTAAAATTGGGAGATAACCTGGGTAGAATTGCCCAGCGATACCATGTGAAGATTTCAGCGTTAAGGGCTTGGAACGAATTGCACAACGACCGCATTTATGCAGGACAGCGACTGGTAATTTACCTGCCCAAAAACCAAAAATTACCTAAACCAAACCCGGTAGTAAAAAAATCGCCTCCTCAACCGGCCGCTACCGGCCAATTTGTATCTTATACTGTTAAACAAGGAGACACGCTTTGGGGTATCTCGCATCAATTTAAGGAGGTAACGGCCGATATGATTATGGCAGATAATGGCATTGATACAAACATTAGTCCGGGGCAGGTATTAAAAATACGAGTTGTAAAATGAGCCAACATACCCCCCTGCACACTTTGTTGTTTTTGTTGCTGGTAGGGCTGTTGGCCATACTAACTATGTGGGGTTTTCCAAAGGAGGGCATCTCTATAGCTAACCAAGTTACCCTGCAATACGAATCGCTGGATGAGTTTTTTGGCGCAGACCCCGATACCTCATCTAGCACTCTAAACTTTGATTCGCTCCTGGCGGCTACGGAAATTGATTCGGTTGCTTTGCGCGATAGCCTCGAAAAGTTGGAACAGGTTCGAATAGCACGGGTAACCGGCATCCAGCACCCGGATACTTCGTTTAACAGCTTGCAGAAGTTCTACAATGCCTTGCTGGTTCTAAAAACCAAAGGAGGCAAAGTACGCGTGCTGCATTATGGCGATTCGCAAATTGAAGGCGACCGTATGACTCGCTACCTGCGCAACGAATGGCAAAAAACCTACGGAGGTAACGGCCCGGGTTTTGTGCCAGCCTTTCAGGTAATTAGAACCAGTGCCGTGCAACAAGCCCATTCCGAAAATTGGTTGCGCTATACTGCGTATGGTCTTAAAGATACCACCCTCCAACATCGTAATTATGGCTTACTGGCTGGTTTTTCGCGCTATTGCCCACCTTTGCAAAGCCTGCCTGCTGCTGATACCATAACCCTAAACCCAACCGATACAACCCGAGCCGACACCCTGGCTGCCTGGCTGCAAGTTAAACCGGCCTCGTATGGGTATAGCCGCATAAAAAAGTTTTCGTTGCTTAAAATTGTATTGGGTGGAAACACCCAGCCGGTGCATATTTCGGTTTGGGCCGATAGTGTGGAGGTGTTTGCAACGAACCTGGCTGCTAATACGTTTAACAAAACCCTTAAAATTGATTTTGCTAAAACGCCCGAATCTATTACCATACGGTTTAAAGGAACGGACAGTCCTAATGTGTATGCGCTTTCGCTGGAAAGCAACCGGGGTGTAGTGGTTGATAACATACCTTTGCGAGGCGCCTCCGGTACATTTTTTAGGGGAATAAATAAAACTTTATTGGCACGCCAGTTTGCCAACGAACCCATTAAGTTGGTTATATTACAATTTGGAGGCAACTCGGTACCCTATATTGATACCCCAGAAAGAGCCGCCAGGTTTGGCCGTTATTTTAAATCGAACCTGGCCTATCTGCAATCGTTACTGCCCAATGCCTCCTTTTTAGTAGTGGGGCCATCGGATATGGCTACCAAAATAAAAGGCAAGTTTGTTACGTACCCTATGCTGGAAACCATTCGCGATGAAGTACAAAAAGCAGCCTTTGCTCAAGGAGCGGCCTACTACGATATGTACGAGGTAATGGGTGGTAAAAACTCCATGGAAACCTGGGTAACAGCCGAACCTGAACTGGCAGGAGCCGATTATGTGCATTTTACCAGCAGGGGCGCTCAAAAAATGGCCGGCTTGCTTTACCGGGCACTCGAAAAAGATTTTTTGCAATACCGGGGTATTCCGGCTGATTCGTTAACTCAATTGCCCGGCCATGAAAATTAAAAGCAAACCGGTAAAACCAAAGACTACTTACAACCCTTTGCCACAAAATTTATTGGGGTTTCGAAAGTGGAGGTTTATGTACCAGACACAAATTATAGGCTTGCTTTTGGCCGTGAGTTGGCTGGCACCCAGGCAAGTAACGGCTCAACAACAAAGCTTACACGAAACTTACCCCTTTATACAATGGCATAAAAATAAGCTCGAATTTTATGGCGATACCACCCAATTTAACCGGGTATTTGCCAAACTCGATAGCCTGGTATTTGTAGGTAAAGGAAATTTATCGGTGCTGCATATTGGTGGCTCGCACGTGCAAGGGGGCACTTTGCAACGTACCATGCGCGATAAATTTGACAACCTTATGCCGGGTATGGCCGGTGAGCGAGGCTTCTTTTTTCCGTACAAATTGGCAGGCTCTAACATGCCGGCCGATTACCATGTAAGTACAAACACCCATTGGACAGGCTGCCGGTGTGCTAAAAAATCGAGTACCTGCCGTTGGGGTATGTCGGGTTATAATGCCAAAACCACCGACTCATTGGCTTCTGTTAAAGTATATATGGCCGACCTGGACAGCCAAAATTACTACTTTAAAAAGGTGCGTATTTTTTACCAATTAGATACCGATAGCTACCTACCTGTGCTTGATTCAATGTATGAGGTTACGGGTTCTAAAATAGACTCAACCGGCCAATTTATTGAGTTTGAACTCAGCAAGTATTACGATACATTGGCTTTTCATTTGCAAAAAACCGACACGATGCAAACTCATTTTACTTTACGAGGCTTACAGTATATTACCGAAGAGCCGGGCATTACTTACCATAGCATTGGTGTAAACGGAGCCAGCGTGCCCTCCTATTTGCGTTGTTACGATTTTGAACAGGAAATTGCTTACCTGGCACCCGATTTGGTCATATTTGGTATAGGCATTAACGATGCTAATGGCCCGGCAGGCAGGTTTAGCCAACGAGCCTACGAAGACAGCTACCGGCAACTAATAGCTTGGTTTAAAGCAGCTAACCCTCATGTAAATTTTATTTTTTTAACCAATAACGATAGCTACTACCGTAGGCGCTACCCCAATCAAAATGTGTATCAGGTAGTGGCAGCCATGCAGCAACTTGCTACCGAAAACCATGCAGCCGTATGGAACCTGTTCGAAATTATGGGAGGTATTGGTAGTGTTAAGCTTTGGGAAAAAACCGGATTGGCCAAAGCCGATAAGGTGCACTTTACCCACCAAGGCTATCGCTTGCAATCGGATATGTTTTTTGAGGCCTTTT
>JALWRJ010000457.1:0-659 GCA_026994125.1 Cyclobacteriaceae bacterium
CGGCATCTAAACTATCGGGAACTGCGCCATTGGTCCAAAACCCTTTGGGGGGCGTGTATTCGCTGCCTCGTGCCTGATATTTTTTTTGTGAGATATTTACACCCACGCCTACACTTAAATTTTTAGCTATAAAATACTCACCGGATATGCCATACCAATTCAGGCGTACCCCATCCGGAAGCTTGTGTAGCTGCAATATCTAATGCTCCAAGCATGCTAATAGCATACCTTTGTTTTGTTGGCATTTCGGGCTGCTTAAAATTATGCTTCTTTAGGTTGGGCATATTTATACTAAAAGGAGTAGGGTTATAACCTACTTTTTGAGCCATAACGGTATCTATATCAGCTGTTTTAACAGTATGCGAAGATGCAAGGGCATCTGTACTACTTTTATATTTTACTAATGAAGGGCTAGCCATAAGCCTATGCACTTGTTCCTCCTTGTGTGTGTACATAGCATGGTTGCCTTTTGAATCGCTTAACAAATTTTGCTTTAATGGAGCAGCCGAATGGGGGGTTGCAGAAGCATTTTTAATAGTTGATATCGCTTTACCCTGGGCATGTTTAGTAACTCCTTTGGATAGGCTGTTTGGTGCCTGTGCAATATTATTTTTACTGTAACTTAAAGAAGAACCCTTTGGTGATGAAGTAGTTTTAAT
>JALWRJ010000457.1:669-3267 GCA_026994125.1 Cyclobacteriaceae bacterium
GTTAAGTATGCAATAAAAAACAAAGAGGCAATGGCGGCTCCCACACCCATCCATTTTAGGTTTTGGTAAGGAAAAGGCGATATCACCGGCATCTGGGTATCTAACTTAGCTTCCATTTTTTTCCAATCAGCTTCGTTAAATGGGTATTGTTTACCCTCCGCTCGTTTTCGAAAGAAGTTCTCTAAATTATCTTCTGACTCTTTCATCGGACTCTAAATTTTTATTCAACAATTTTCGTAGCTTTTCTTTGGCCTTTGAAAGGTTTGATTTACTGGTTCCAGGACTAATTCCAAGCATCTCGGCTATTTCGTCATGCGAGTACCCTTCCATCACATGAAGGTTAAAAACAGTTTGATACTGGGGGGATAATTGCTGTATCATTTCAACAATTTCCTGATGGCCAATAGAAGAAATAACCGCTTCCTGTTGAGCCACGTTATGTGCAGTTTCTAAACTATCTTCATTAAATTCACCTGTCCGTTTTTTAACGGAATTAATGGATTCGTTAATTAAAATACGTCTAAACCATGCCTTAAACGGGTATTTTTTATCAAACTTTTTAATATGTAAAAACACTTTCATAAAGGCATCGTTTAACACTTCAACTGCTTCATCACGGTTGGTAACATAGCGAATACAAATACTCATTGCATATCCGTAATACTCCTTATAGAGTGCTTTTTGGGCAGTTCTATTATTCTTTTTACAACCACTGAGTAGCTGTAAAAGCTTTTTATCGTTTGGAGTTGTATCTACCATTTATTTATCAATACAAAAGTTTAGCCCTAAGGGTTGCCTGCCTATTGAATTTATTTTCAAAGCTATCTTATGCTTACCTCAAACAAGCATAAAAAAAGCCATCCGCTGGATAGCGAACGGCTTTGCAGCTGATTACTCCACCTGGGTGGAGCAACAACCTAACCTAACCTAGTGTACAAGTTCATTAAAAGAACAATAAATTTTTATTCTTTGCTTTTGGTACTTAAACCAAAAATGGGGTACAATGGGCAAAAACTAACTAAACTGGTAAGCGCAAAAACAGCTGCTGCTACCAACAAAACAATGCCTAAAGTACCAGTTACAATTCCCTGGTAGTACAAAACTGCCATTACCACCGCCAAAATTACTCTGATAATTCGGTCGGCTGTTCCCATATTTGCTTTCATGATATTAAAATTTTTAAGTGAATTAATTAGTTATACTTCAAAGTTGGGACATCAATTTATTAAAAACGGTAACTTTTGTCACGCCCAGGTTCTAACATGTTAGTGTGCCGATTTTTTAACAGCGCGCGATGAATTATGGCTTTTCATAATTTTCCACATGCCATCTTCCTTATGCAACACCGAAGTGGCAGCGCCTTGGCGCTCAATTACTTTACCGCTATCTTTTAACACAATTACATACACATATGTTTCGGTAGCAAAGGCGTATTCGCCTGCCATCCGAACATTTACCTTGTAATTGTTATAAGTAAACGATTTAAAATGTCCTAATTCGGGTCCAATATGATGGGCGATATAGTCCTGGTAAGAGCCTTCTACTTTACCTGTTTCCAATATTTCCGAGTCAACCGTAAAGTATTTTTCGGTTCCGGCTACAGATAGGTTTTCCAAAGCAGCTTTATAAGCTCGCAAGGTGGTTTTTACCTGCTCTTCGTCTGTTTGTGCCACTGCCAGGGCAGGCACCCCCAGTTGTGCTAATACAATTAATAGTACTATTATATTTTTCATTTTTTTAATTTAAATTTTAATAATTATTTAGTGCTCGGCCTCTAAGGGGTTAGCTTCCACTTGTTTTACTGATAATGAACCATCGCCCATGGCAATAATACCAACCATTCCTGCCGGCATTTCATTGGCATGGCCATGCGTTATCATTTTATCGTTTAGGTAGCCCTTAAAATGCGAACCGGCAGCAGTTACTGAGAGTTTAAACCAATCGGTAGGCACTTCCACCTCTTTGGAATCTAATATTTTTTCCTTACCATTTTGCACCCGTCCTAATTGCATCGAATTGCCATGCAAGCTAACAAATTCATAATTATCTTTACCAGTGCTGTGGTGTACCAATTTTATTCCCACATTGGGGGAGTCGAACTTAATGGTAGCCGTAACTCCTACATTGCCTTGCGTGTTTTTAAACATACAAGAGGCTTTATCACCCCCGGGCGACATCATCATTACCTGTTCTTCGCCATGCTTCATCATCATTACATTATCTGTTTTATAGGTAAGCATTTCGGTTCCGTTTTCCGATGCTTTCCAGCTAAAAGCCTCACCCATCATGCCACCTTCCATAGACTCCGAATGTTTGTGCCCACCGGATGGGTGTTCGCCAGCCTCATTGTGCTCATGGTTACCTTCCTCGTGGCTGGTAGCTTCCGGGTGCTCCGTATTTTCAGTGTGTTCGTGCTCCTTTTCTTCTTTGGCGCCTGTATTGCCCCCGCACGATATGGCGAAAATAAGGGTAAGAGCCAGTAAGAAATACGTAATTTTTTGATTTTTCATTTTCATAATTAATTGTGTTATAGTTTAAAATTTGATTTTTATTTGATTGTTATTTGCTTACGCCTAAGCCGTATTTAAACACCAGGCT
>JALWRJ010000458.1 GCA_026994125.1 Cyclobacteriaceae bacterium
CGATAAGCAAACACGTTTTAACCCACTAGCCAGCTACGATTTTGTACGCTTGGAGCAGTTGCCAAATTTAAAGGCCAATTTGTATAAAAAGATATTGCAATCACTAAGACGGTTTCACCTATCCACTAGTATTGATGCTCAAATTAGAGAAATAATTGACTACGCCCAGTTATTGTTTAACCGAAGCCAGTATAAACCATGCGCCAACCAACTTAAAAAGGCCAAGACACTTGCCCAAAAGAGCGACAACCCTGAACTATTACTAGTGGTTTTAAAATGGCAAAAAAAAATGATTTTACAAACAGCCAATGGAGATGCACGTAGCCAGGTAAACCAATTAATTAATGAAGCTAAACTGGTAAATAAACGAATTAATAACATAAACCGTTATACGAGTATTCAGCTAGAACTTAATGCATTATATCAAAAAATTGGGTTTATCAGAAACGCCAACGACCACCAGGAAGTGGTTCGGATTTTTAAATCGAGCATGGAAGAAGTGGATGAAAACAGTTTGAGCATCAACGAAAAATTCAGTCTTTACTCGCTCTATACAAACTATTATTTTTTTATTCAAGATTTTGAAACCGGGTATCGGTATGCAAAAAAGTGGGTGGCTTTGTACACCAACCCGGTACTTATAAAATCAGCTATTGAAACTTATATTAAATCCATAAACAGCTTAATGATTGCACAATCGAGGTTAAACCTATATCCTGAATTTGTGAAAACAAAACGTATTTTAAGGCGCATACGGTTTATGCCCGGTATAACACTAACCGAGAACATCAACAAAAAACTATTTAAATATAATTATGTGCATGAGTTTAATGGTTTGTTTATGCAAGGGCATTTTAGCGAGGGTGTAAGGATGCTAAACAGGATAAAACCGGATTTAGAAGGCTATACAGCAGCCTTAGATGCGCACTCGCGTTTAATTATGTTTTATAAAATTGCTTGTTTATATGTTGGCAACAACGAGTTTAGTACTGCTTTAAGTTGGCTAAACAAAATTATTAACACCCAACATATTGATTTACGTGAGGATGTTCATGGTTTTGCGCGGATCCTAAGCCTTATATGCCACTTTGAATTAGCTCATCAGGATGTGCTTGATTACTATATCAGATCTACCTATCGATTTTTATTAAAAAAGCAGAACCTTCAATTATATCAAAAATACATTCTCAATTTTTTAAGAAGGCTGGGTACTGGTAGGCTTTCAGAGCAAGAGATAATCGTCCGGTTTACTATGCTTAGAACGCAACTACTACCTTTAGAGAATAACCCCTACGAAAAAAGGGCTTTTATCTATTTTGATATTATTTCCTGGCTGGAATCGAAAATTGAACAACGTACCGTGCAGGAGGTTATCCGAGAAAAAGCACACATGGCATTAAAAGGTGTTGTATCTTAGCCTTATGAGCAAGGGTTTTCAAAAAATGATAATCAGTTTAAGCCTGATTACCCTAAGCATAATCTCCGGAGTGCTCGGATTTAGCCTTATTGAAGGATATGCTGTGTTGGATTCGTTTTACATGACGGCCATTACGCTTTCTACTGTAGGCTACAAAGTACTTAGGCCACTTTCGGATGCCGGTAAGGTGTTTGTAAGTGTGTATATCTTATTTAATGTGGGCATTTTTGCTTACATTGTTGCTTATTTGGCAAGTTATGTGTTTGAAGGCGAGCTAAAAAGAGAGTTTAACAAGTATTTTAACATTAAAGAAATTATGAAACTTAAGAACCATGTAATTGTGTGTGGGTATGGGCGAAACGGCCGCAGAGCTTGCCAGGAACTCACCAAGCAGGGGACTCCTTTTGTAGTAATTGAGCACAATAAAGCTATTATTGATGAATTAATTGACACAGATAAAGTTTCGGTTATTTTGGGTGATGCAAGCCATGAAGAAGTGCTTGAAAAAGCCAATATAAAAAATGCCACGCATGTTATTTCGACCTTGCCCGAAGATGCTCAAAATGTATTTATTGCCCTTACTGCTAAAGAATTACGACCCGACATTGTGGTAATATCGAGGCTAAACAGCCAGCATGCTGAGAAAAAACTCAAAAAAGCAGGGGTTGACCAGGTGGTTATGCCGGATACGTTGGGCGGCAGGCATATGGCTCAGCTCATTACCAAACCTTATATTATAAAGTTTATAAACATGTTAGATGGCATTGAAGGCGGTTTTGAACTGGATGAATTTTACTACGAGCAATTTAAAGATACTTACAAGGGTAAAACCATTAAAGAATTGCAGGTAAGAGAACAAACCGGAGCCAACATTATGGCCGTAGGAAAACGGGCCGGAGGCCTGCAAATAAACCCGGCTCCGGACACCGTTCTAAAAAAAGATTGGTACTTTATAGTAGTAGGCCGCAAGTTAAGTATAACCCATTTTAAAGAGGTGTATATTACATAGCAATAGTAACCCTCTAATTATTAACCCGGATATCCCACCTTCCTTTTTGATTTATCTCAACACGAAACGAACAAGGAATTGAACTTGACTTAAATGTGTTTAAAGTATTATACCTAACCTGTAAGACTAATGGTAATTGATAATCAACGATTTGTAAAAACTGACCTTGGGTAAGGGTACTACCAGTTGATGAAACAATTTGCACATTACTTATGTTAGGATTTTGCCTTCCATTTTGATAAAATTCAATATACACTCTATCCTCGGTTACATCAGAATGTCGAAAAGTTAATCTATCTACACTCATTTTTCCCAAAACTTTATATGGCGGCTTATTAGTTAACCCAATATACTCATCATTGCGCCAATAGCCCACAGTTATTGTGTCTTTACCATACATTTGGAACCTAAACTCACCCTTTCCATCTTTTCTACCCATTTTAAATTCACCAACATATATGTTTCCATTTTTATACGTATATGTTCCAAAACCATTGGGATAGCCCTTTTTAAATTCTCCCTTATACACATCTATACCTTCAGCTATTCCTTTACCATTAGCCTTTCCTTTTTTACATTCACCAGAGTAATAATCAGAAATTTCACTTAGATACACTTTGCAATCAGATTGTTGGCTCAGGGCAGTTTTGCTAATGCCCAAAACCACTAACAAAGCAAAAATTAAAACGTGCAGAATTTTCATGGTATAAAATATAAATTGATACTTTTTTTGATTATACTTTAAAACGAGAAAATACTAAAATAGGTTGCAATTTTAAATAATCAAACAATTCAACTAAAGATTTAATT
>JALWRJ010000459.1 GCA_026994125.1 Cyclobacteriaceae bacterium
AATTTGCATTTGCCATTTACTGGCCAATGATACATCGTTAATATACGATTTTGTTAACGAAGTATCGAAGCCGAGCCAAGGAGTACCGTTGGCATCTACCCCATTTACTGTAATAGGGCTGGTATTATTCGCTAATTTGCGCACACCCCAACTAGAGTTAAGCAAGTTGCCCAGGTTTAAAATATCGAATGAAAGCTGGAGTTGATTTGGTTTACCTCCTAAATTAAAATTAAAGCTCTCTACAAATTTAAAATCGAACTGCCCAAAGCTTGGTAGTTGAGCTCCATGCCGCTCGGCATATTGGCCTCTTCGGGTGCTTAGGTAAGGGTCTTGGTCAATAAAGGCACTTAGTGCAGCATACTGTGCTGTGGCATCAGCTGCCGGTATGCCCACTCCATTGGTATCAACGGTACCAAAGTTTATATCCGAAGCATCTTTAGGTACGTACAACAAGTCGTTGTTGGTTGCAATACCATCTAAATTTATGTCTCCGGCATAGGTATAAGAGTATCGTCCACCCTTACCAAACTCATAAAACCCGCTAAAGTTGGATGAGAACTTACCGTAATCAACTTGATAACCTAACGAAGCAATTACACGGTGGGTTAACCCATAGCGCGACCAAGAAAAGTTAGATAAGTTAGGGTTGCCTACTACCGGGTTGCGCTGGAATGCATCAGCTGCTATTTCTGCCGGAATAGAGGTAAGGTCTTTAGAGTTTAAGTAGGTGTACGAACCGTTTATGTAAAGCCCGTTATCCCAGGTTTTGCTCAAACCACCTGTTAACGAAAGCTGATAACCCTCTTTTGCATTTTCCATAACAATTGCTCCGGCATCTAAGAACCCAATAGCGTTAGGATCGCTGGCATAAATATGTGTTTCGTTAAAACCACCAAACATAGCTCTGTTATCGCCTGTGCCGGTAAGTTGTTGCGAGGGTTTTGCCATATCGTAGTTCCGGTGGATAACGGCATTAATATCTTTACCATAAATGGCTTCAAAAGTGGCTACCAATCCGTTGCCAAATCGTTTATCTATACCTAAGTTGGTTTTCCATACTTGAGGAAATTTAAAATCTTCATCGGTATCGTTAATTTGGAAGGTATAGCCTGGGTTAAGTACCGCATTAGAGGCTTGGTTACCTAACCATACAAATGGAATACGTCCGGTAAAAATACCTGTTCCTCCGCGCACTTGTAGCGACCCATTTCCCATAGCATCCCAGTTAAACCCTACTCGGGGCGACCACATTAAATTGTTTTTAGGAAAGGTTGAGGGGTCAACTACCGCAGGGGAACCATCGGGTTTTACCCAATTTTTAAAATTCTGAATGTTTGTGTCGGGGTCGATGCTGCTTAAATACAGCGGTACATCTACCCGTAGGCCTAAGGTTAATTTAAAACGTTCGTTCATTTGCCACTCATCTTGTGCATACAGCCCAAGCTGCGCCACTTTAATGGTAGATAAAGCAAAAGGGCCGTTATTATTAATTACATCCTGGTTTAAGTCGCCCGAAGCGTTACCCGCAAAAGGCACTAATGCATCGTTTAAAAAATCGTTTACACTAAACGCAGTGTACCAAGGGTAGTAAAACAGGTTAAAGGAGTTGTCAAATTTAAACTGTTCGTAGTTTACGCCAAAGGTCCAGGTGTGTGCATTTTGGAACCATGTTAAATTATCGGTAAACTGAAATACGTTTTGGTCTAACACATTATGTGTTGAAAACATTTCGGAACCGGCCGTAATGGCTAATTGCCCGTTGGCATTCCAGATATCAACTACCGGGAAAGGAGCCGATTTGGGCTCACGATGATCTCTAAACTCAGTATAGCTTACTTGCAACTTATTAGATAAATTGGTTGATATATTGGAGTTTAATTCGCCTAA
This sequence comes from Cyclobacteriaceae bacterium, assembly GCA_026994125.1. Taxonomy (GTDB): domain Bacteria; phylum Bacteroidota; class Bacteroidia; order Cytophagales; family Cyclobacteriaceae; genus JAKISE01. Next base: position 1,888 of record JALWRJ010000459.1, read on the forward strand.
GAACGAGTTGATTTTGTTAAAAATACGATACGAAGAATTTTCGAAAGGCAACCTATAGCTTGTTGGACCCCGGCCAATAATAGCTTCCGGGTGAGGCAGGATATCTTTATAAGCATCTAGGAAGTTGTACCTTAAAGTAAGCGCATGCTTATCAGTTAAGTTCCAATCTATTTTAGCCAAAAACTTATTATTGTAGGTGTCGTGGGTGTATCCTTGATATGCACCTGGGTCATAATTCCAGCGGGTACGGTAATAGTTTTGTACGGCTTGTATGTCGCTTTCTAAAACCGATGTGGTGTTGGGTTGGCCTGCATTTGAGCCATCGTCTTTTAATGCCACAAAATTATGTGCAAGTTGTGTTTTACGTACGGCTTCGGCATTTACAAAAAAGAAGAGTTTATTTTTAACAATGGGGCCACCCACGCTTAAACCATAAATATTAGAATTAAAATCAAGGTTGGGTGCATCTACCCCATCCACCTTGCTACCGCTCATACTTTCGTTACGCATAAAGGTATAAATGGTTCCTTTAACCTCGTTAGTTCCACTTTTGGTTACGGCATTTATACCGGCACCTGAGAAGCCCCCTTGGCGAACATCAAAGGGAGCTAGAGATACTTGTACTTGGTCAATGGCATCAAGTGATACAGGGTTGGCATCTGCTTGACCACCCGGAGTAGCTACATCTAAACCAAACGAGTTATTAAAAATAGAGCCATCCAGCGAAAAGTTGTTGTATAAGTTATTGCGGCCTCCAAAGCTGTTGCCATCGCTTTGTGGAGTTAGCCGGGTTAAATCTTTTTGCGAACGCGCAATGGTAGGCATATTATGAATAGCCTTTGAGTTAATACTGGTTTGCGCTCCGGTTCTATCGCTGTTAATTACCCCTGTTTCAGCGGTAATTTCTATGGCCTGCAATTCGGTAAGCGAAGTGCTCATTTGTATCTGAAGCGGAAACGATTCTCCTAGTTTAAGATACACATTTTCTACTACTTGGGTTTCGTACCCAACAAACGAAGCTTCAAAGGTATAAGGGCCACCAATTTTCATGTTTCGGATTTGAAACGTTCCGTTGCCGGTAGAGGAAGCCCCGTATTTTGTGCCACTAGGTTGGTGAACGGCTACAATATTTACACCGGGCAGCCCCGCTCCCGATTCGTCCAGCACTTTGCCGGCAACCGAGGCGGTGGTAACCCCCTGTGCCATGGCTACAACGCTACCGCCCAGCAACCAAAGGCTTACCATAAAAAATTTTAGTACTTGTGTTTTCATAATGTTTACTTTAATGGAAAAAAATTTGGCTCGAATGTAACAAAAAGAATTTGTTAATTATAAAGTTTTTGATTA
>JALWRJ010000460.1 GCA_026994125.1 Cyclobacteriaceae bacterium
CCAATGATATGATGAAGAATGAGTTTGGCGCTTATGGTGAAATGAATAAAGCCTGGAGCGGTGAAGATGTAAAAGGGTTTACCAAAATAATGGCCAATCAACATCAAATTTTTAACTTTTTAGACAACAAAAAATGATACAAGTAGGCATAGCAGGAGGCGCTGGATATACGGCAGGAGAATTGGTTCGATTGCTTTTGAACCACCCTAAGGTGGAGATTAAATCAATAATGAGTTCTTCGTTTGCAGGTAAAAACATAAGCGAGGTGCACCAAGATTTAGTAGGTTGTGCCTTACAGTTTACGGAAACCATTGATTTGAATATTGATGTGCTTTTTCTCTGTATGGGGCACGGTAAATCGCAGGCATTTATGGAAGAGCATAAAGTGCCATCTTCTGTAAAAATTATTGATTTAAGCCACGATTTTCGATTAAAAAATAACCGGCAATTTTCGGAAAGAACATTTTCGTATGGCTTACCCGAAAGCAATAAGAAGTCCATTACATCATCTAACAGTATTGCCAACCCAGGCTGTTTTGCTACGGCTATACAAGAAGCTTTGCTGCCGTTGGCAGCCAATACTTGGTTAACAAGCGATGTGCATATTAATGCCATAACGGGGTCAACAGGTGCTGGCCAACAGCCAAGTGGCACCACCCATTTTAGCTGGCGAAGTGGCAATGTAAGTGTATATAAAGCCTTTACCCACCAACATTTGGGCGAGATTACCGAAACATTGGTTCAGCTACAACCACAGTTTGCCAATGAGCTCCACTTTATTCCGGTTCGTGGCAATTTTACCCGAGGGATTTTTGCAACCCTTTACACCAAAATGGATCAGCCAATAGAGGAAATTAAAGAGGCCTATGCTGCTTATTTTAAGCCACATCCGTTTGTGCATATATCGGATTCGCCTATCCATCTAAAACAGGCCGTAAACACGAACAATGTAATTCTACACCTCGAAAAGATTGGGAATAAATTATTAATCACCAGCATAATAGATAACCTCATTAAAGGAGCTTCCGGGCAAGCCATTCAAAATATGAATTTGCTATTTGGCATCGATGAAACCACAGGATTGAAACTAAAAGCTTCAAATTTTTAACCAGAATTAAATAAAAACCTCTTTGCGCCTCCGCGCCTTTGCGGAAAAAATAAATGACTATGGAACTAACAAATAAAAACATCACCATCATCGGAGCCGGTAATTTAGGCTTAGCCATAACTAATGGACTGCTAAAATCTGGATTATTGAAAAATAATAATCTTACCATTACCAAACGAAAATTGGATGGATTAGAAGAGTTTGCCAAACAAGGCATAAAAATTACCTCTGATAATAGAGAAGCAGCCAACCAGGCCGACATCATACTACTTGCGGTTCAACCTCAGCAATTAGATACCGTAATTTCTGATATTAAAAACGCACTCAACCAACAGCTAATTATTTCCACCTTAACTGGGGTAAAACTTTCTGTTCTACAAAATAAATTAGGCCAAAACCTACAAGTGGTTCGAGCGATGCCCAACACTGCGTTGGCGGTGCAGCAATCCATGACGTGCATTAGCACCTTGGCCTCACAAAAAAACACCCAAGTAGTTGAATCTATTTTTGAGGTATTGGGCAAAACCATCGTAATTGAAGATGAATTAATGCAGGCCGCCACCGTGCTAGGAGCCAGTGGCATTGCCTTTTGGCTGCGTTTAATAAGAGCAACCACTCAAGGGGGTATTCAGTTAGGCTTTGATGCCCCCGAAGCTCAAAAAATAGCCGTTCAAACTTGTTTGGGGGCCGCTTCTCTTTTGCAAAACGGAGGCAATGCACACCCAGAGTCTGAAATTGATAAGGTAACCACGCCTAAAGGATGCACCATTTCTGGATTGAACGAAATGGAACACCAAGGATTAAGTTCCGCACTTATTCAAGGCTTAGTTACTTCTTTTAAAAAAATAAATGAAATATGAATAACCCGTCACTCAGAGGGCTTTGCCCGAAGAGTCTCTTAATTAAATGAGATTCTTTGCTCGTTACACATCGCTCTGAATGACGTTAACAATAACAAAACAATGATACCATTTAACGTATATCCACTCCAATCCATAACACCTGTAAAGGCTCTTGACTGCCACGTATGGGACGAAAAAGGCAACCGATACCTCGATTTATACGGAGGGCATGCGGTTATTTCTATTGGCCACAGCCAGCCCGAATATTGCCAGGCCATTGCGCAGCAAGCCTCTACTATGGGATTTTATTCCAACTCAGTACAAAACCCGGTGCAAAAGGCGATGGCTAAAAAACTAGGGGAGCTTTCGGGCTATGACGATTACCACTTATTTATGGTAAACTCAGGGGCAGAAGCCGTTGAAAACGCCATCAAACTGGCCTCCTTCCAAACCGGAAAGCAGCAAGTTATTTCCATCACAAAGGGGTTTCACGGTCGTACTTCGTTGGCTTTGGGTGTAACGGACAACCCTAAATTAAGCGCTCCAGTTAATACCGTGCACGACACCATTTTTATAGAGATGGAAGATGTTAGTGCGCTGGAAAAGGCACTTTCTACGAATGAAGTAGCAGCTGTAATTATCGAAGGAATTCAAGGAATTGCCGGTATTTATGAACCTTCCACTTCGTTTCTAAAATCGATAGAGCAATTGTGTAAAAAATACGATGCCCTGTTTATTGCCGATGAAATACAATCGGGCTACGGCCGAACAGGCAAATTCTTTGCCCATCAATATGCAGGTGTAAAACCCGATTTAATCACCGTAGCCAAAGGAATGGGCAATGGATTTCCGATAGGGGGCGTATTAATCAGTCCTAAAATTGAGCCATACTTTGGAATGCTAGGCACCACGTTTGGAGGCACGCATCTGGGTTGCGCTGCAGGTTTGGCTGTACTAAATGTGTTGGAGTCTGAAAACTTAATGCAGAATGCAACAGAGGTGGGAAATTTTCTAATCAAAGAGTTACAAACCTTTGAGGGCGTGGAAGTACGTGGCAAAGGGTTAATGATTGGGGTAGAGTTCAATTATCCTATTAAAGAATTGCGCAAATTATTATTAGAGGAGCATTATATCTTTACCGGAGTCGCTTCCAACCCAAACACCTTGCGCATTTTACCTCCTTTATCATTACGCCAAGAGCAAGCAGAATGCTTCATCGAAGCTCTAAAATCAGTACTTATAAAAATTCATCAAGATGAAACAGTTTCTATCCATTAAAGA
>JALWRJ010000461.1 GCA_026994125.1 Cyclobacteriaceae bacterium
TTCCAAATCAGATATGATTTCAATCTCATTTTTAGCGCTATTCAGTACAGCAATGAGAGGCTTATAATTCTGCTTTACTGTTTCATAGGCAATTTTCTCATTGCCATAATAATCGATTACACTCCAGCTGGGCCCCGGCCAACAATCGTTGAGCTGCCAAAACAACGTACCCATACAATGCGGACTTTGTAAGCGGTGCGCCTGAATGGCCATTTGCATACCTATCGCTTGGGTTTGCTGACTTTTTTCAACAAAATCAGCAAATGAAGCCGGGGACGAAAACCAGTTATTGATATGGGTTGTGATGAGCCCATTACCGATATAGCTTTTTTGTCGGTTGCGCATGGTGGCAGAAGCTAAGGAGAAACTTGAATCGGCTGCAAACCTGCGGATCGTTTCCATAGAAGGAAACGATTGAAACCCATACTCTACCATAAAGCGCCCAACATTGGTTTTAAAACGCTCAAATGGCTCTCGGCCATGCCACACCCCCCAATAATGCATACTGCTATGATTAAAATTTTCGGGTGTACCCCAATTGCTCAAAGGTGAGGTGCTTACATAATCCACCGTTGGATTTAGCTCACTCACTATATCAGGCATTAATGATTGAAACATATATCGGTAATTAGCCCAAATTTCGATTGAGTCTGCAGGCGAATACCCATACTGTTTTTGCCAGCCCCAGTTCCCCCAAGCCACTTCTATTTCGTTATTTCCGCACCATAAAGCTATACTCGGGTGTTTTCTTAACCTAAGTACATTTTCTCTAACTTCTTGTTTTACATTGTCTAAAAAAGCCGAATCATTTGGGTAAAGACTTCCTGCAAACATAAAATCTTGCCAAACCAAAATTCCGTTTTGATCACATAGGTTGTAGAATATTTCCTTTTCGTAAATGCCTCCACCCCATACTCGAAGCATATTCATATTAGCCTCTTTTACTTGCGCAATAAGCTTACTGTATTGCGCATTGGTTACCCTAGGCAAAAACACATCCTGCGGAATATAATTAGCCCCTTTCATAAACACAGGCTTTCCGTTTACCTTAAAATAGAACGAGGTACCGATGCTATCCGGCTCGTTTATAAGTTCTACCGTTCTTATTCCGTAGGGCTGCGAAAGCTCATCTAACTGATTGCCGTTTTTTAATAAGTTAACTTTTAATGTTTGAAGATTTGCCTCCCCCATTCCGTTTGGCCACCAAAGTTTAGGATTTTTAATCGTTTCTTGAAACTGAATAATATTCTCCCCTTCTTCTAATGTAATTTGATGCTCCTTACCATTAACCAATAACGAGTAACTATTAACTTCATCCCTCGATGCTTCAATGCTAAACTCATAGGTCAAGTATGCCTTATCGTCCACAATCGAATCGGTTTGCACAAAAGCATCCAACAAACGTGCCTTGTTCCAAGTAGTCAGGTTTACCTCTTTCCAAATGCCGGAGGTAACAAAACGCGGGCCCCAGTCCCACCCAAACTGGTAGGCAGCTTTGCGAGTAAACGGGCTCACTTTTAGCTCAACAGTTTCATTGCCTGATGGCAATTGGTGGGGATAATTTTCTACGGCTTCTTTATTGTAATTAATTGGGGAAATGAATCGGACTTCTAGTTTGTTCTTGCCCACTTTTACCAGCTCTTGAATATCCGCTGTCCAGCTGCGAAACATATTATCAGCTGTAATTACTTGTTCGCCATTTACGAATACTGTGGCATAGGTATCAAGTCCCTCAAATTCAAGCTCAACATGTGCTTGCCTTAACTGAGAACCGGTAATTTCAAACTCGGTTTTATAAGTCCAATTTTCTTTTTCAATCCATTGTTGCTTTAGCTCATTAGTACCCCAATACGGGTCTTCGATAAGTTTATTGGCCAGTAAATCGGTATGGATTACTCCAGGAACGGTGGCCGGGTACCAAACCGAATCATTGGCGTTGGAAAATTGCCATTGAGTTGGCAATGAGATAGTGCTAACAGATTCAATTTTGTTACAGGCATTAAGCACCGCTACGAGCAGTATTAATTTTAATATTTGCCTGGTGCTTTGATAAAAGTTGGTATAGCAACTCATTTGAATTGAGAGACAATGTGTTGCATTTTATCTTCATCTACCACCGTAACAGAGCCCATTGAAAGGGCGAGCGTTTTACCACTTGGTTTGTGAGCCGTAAAGTGTAAATTAGTAATGCCAGTGCTAGCAATTTTGAGTGCATTACCTGCATTTACTCCACTGCCTGCCATAATTTCAATTTGAGTTCCAAAGTTCTTTTGAAGGTCACGGATAACATCCAAGCCTTGTTCCACTTTGGGCTGCAAACCAGAAGTCAATAGCCTATCAAAGCCCATATTAATTAGCTTTTCAATGGCCTTATTATACTCTGTTACAAAATCAAAGGCTCGATGAAAAGTAGCTTGCAAACCTAACGATAAGGCTAGCCCCACCAATTCCATGTTTACATCTGCAACCAGGTTATCATCGGTTAATACACCAAACACCACCCCATGCGCACCTGCTTGGGCTGCTGCCTTGATATCAGCTTTCATAATAGCAATATCATCAGCCGAGTAGTTAAATCCTCCTTCTTTGTGGCGAATCATTACATGTACCTCCACGGAGGATTGCTTTACGCATTGTTCAATTAACCCCACACTTGGCGTTAGTCCGCCAATGGACAGCGCTGAGCATAACTCTATGCGTTTGAAGTTATATTTTGAAGCAGCAAGTGCTCCATCCAACAAGTCCGTACAAAGTTCGAAATTCATCAGTGCTACATTTTAAATTCCTTCGAGTATTCTACCGTACCACTCACTCCAGCTAATCCATTTTCAACCAACTCAATGGCCATACAGTTTTCATCGGGCACATCAAAGGGGAGCTTGATTCCGAACTTACTCGCCTTTTTGTATCCAAACCTTGGATAATAATCCTGATGACCTAAAAGTACAACTGACTTATACCCTAATTCAATAGCCTTTGCATGTGCTTGTAGTATTAGCTGGCCCCCAATTCCTTTATTTTGATAGGCTGGCTTTACAGACACTGGAGCTAATGCCAATGAATTAAAAGATTCATTAGTCGTATTGATTTTAATCTTAGTAAGGAGAATATGGCCAATAATTTCACCTTCTAGTTCAGCCACCATAGATAGTTCGGGTATAAAAGCGTTTGATTTTCTTAGCCTTTCTACTAAGAATTGCTCTGTAAAATCACTAAAAGGC